>NZ_JADPKQ010000348.1:0-550 GCF_023074015.1 Bradyrhizobium sp. 142 | reverse complement strand
CTGAGCCGCTGGTTCCACGAGCGGGTCGGCACGGCCAAGGGACGCATCCGCAAGATCGCCATCGTGGCGCTGGCACGCAAGCTGATGGTGGCGCTGTGGCGTTATCTGGAAACCGGCCTCGTGCCAACGGGCGCTGAAATGCGCCCAAGCCTTTAACCGACGCCGGTGCGCCAATGACGGCCGACGTGACCCAGGACAGAGGCGTGACCGAACCCGGGCTTGGGTCTTCGGATTCCGCTTTCGTAGATGGGTCCCGTCTCTTCTGGGCCTTACCTTCACCCGTGCATGAAAGATTAAGGTCCGGGTCACCACACCCGACCGGATACAAGTTGATGCGGTGCTTGCCGCATGACCACGACACGGCCCAGTCCAGGATATCGCGTCACGCCGTTCACGACGCGCACCGAAACGTTCCGATCCGAAAGCCTCGCGCCAGCCTCGCCGCTGTCAAGGCCGCTACGCGCCGCCTCCGGCGGTGGCCTGCGGCCAGCCTTGACCGCGGCTGCGTCTGGCGCAGCGGTCAACCATCGGAACGAAAACGCCATCGCGA
>NZ_JADPKQ010000264.1:0-550 GCF_023074015.1 Bradyrhizobium sp. 142 | reverse complement strand
CGTCACGGGCTTGGACACCGTTAGGGCGATCATGGCCGGGACGAACGTCAACGACACGACGAAGGCCGCGCCGAGCGCGATTATGACGGTGAGCGCCATCGGCTCGAAGGTCTTGCCCTCGACGCCTGTGAACGTCAGCAAGGGAATATAGACAAGGATTATGGTGAGCTGGCCGTAGACCGTCGGCCGGATCATCTCGGTGGCGGATTCCGTGACGGTCCGAAGCCGTTCATCGAGGGACAGCGAGCGACCGAACTCACGCTGACGCTCCGCGAGATGTCGAAGAGCATTTTCAGCGATGATCACGGCGCCGTCGACGATCAGACCGAAGTCCAAAGCACCCAGGCTCATCAGGTTCGCGCTGATCTTGCCCTGCAGCATGCCGGTTGCGGTCACCAGCATGGTGACCGGAATGACGCAGGCGGTCACCATGGCGGCGCGCAAATTGCCCAGCAGCACGAACAGCACAGCGATGACGAGGAGCGCACCTTCGGCCAGATTGGTCGCCACGGTCTCAATGGTGGCGTCCACCAATTGCGTCCGGTTCAGC
>NZ_JADPKQ010000360.1:0-551 GCF_023074015.1 Bradyrhizobium sp. 142 | reverse complement strand
GTGGTCGAGCGTGAGAATCTGAAGGAAGCGTTGGCGCGAGTGAAGCGCAACAAAGGTGCGGCGGGCGTTGACGGGATGACTGTCGGCGACCTGCCGGCCTACCTGAAGGAGCACTGGCTCACGATCCGAGCCCAGTTGCTTGACGGCACTTACAAGCCCCAGCCGGTGCGGCGGGTGGAGATACCGAAGGCGTCGGGCGGCCTGCGGCCGCTCGGCATTCCGACGGTGCTCGACCGCCTGATCCAGCAGGCGGTGATGCAAGTGCTGCAAGCGGACTGGGACGGAACGTTCTCCGAGACGAGCTTCGGCTTCCGGCCGAAGCGCTCGGCACATCAGGCGGTGGAACAGGCGCAGGCGTACATCGCGTCCGGCCACGGCTTTGTCGTGGACATCGACCACGACATCCTGATGGGGCTGGTTGCCAAGCGGGTTGCTGACAAGCGCCTCCTGAATATAGCGCGACAATCTGGATGGGAAGCGCGCGACAATCAGGATGGCGAGTCGGTGTCGCGGCGAGGTGATGATTGCCGCGATGATTGTCGCGCGCAAGA
>NZ_JADPKQ010000495.1:0-25114 GCF_023074015.1 Bradyrhizobium sp. 142 | reverse complement strand
GATGCTGACTCGCGCGCGATCATGTGTTGCACGCCAACACTACGCTCGCTGATCGTGTCGACCTTGCCACCCCGGCTCTTCCTCTCAACCGGCTACCGGTCTCTCGGCTCTGGCTCCCGCGCAGCGGGCTGGAGCGCAGCGACTTTGTGCCTTGGCCCTGAGGTGACCTTGCAGGCCCGACGGGTTTGTCAGCTAACCGTGGCTTAAGCGACATCGATAGCCGGGAACCTCGCGATAGCGTTCGCCTTTGCCTTAATGGTCACGTCTCCGTAGCCCTCCGAGACAGTGCGCGGCGCATGCCCCTGAATAGCGTCGAGCACGCGCATCTCAACGCCCTGATCAATCCCAACCGTCTTGAAGCGATGACGCCAGCCGTGGCTTGGATCGACATTCTTATCCTTCACCACCTCGCGCACGAATTCGTTGACCTTGTTTCGCGCCGTCTTCACCGCGTTGCGCACCCCTAGCTCACCGGCCTTGGGGTCAATGAACAGATAGCCGCCCTTGGACTTCTCAAAGAACTCCAAGAAGCCCCCCTCGATGACTTGCCGATGGAGCACAACATCCCGCGCTTCATCCGTCTTCACTGGTCCCGCCTCCGGCGTCACATGTAGCACCCAGAGCTTGTCTTCGCGCCGCAAGTCCTCCTTGCGAATCTGGATCATCTCACCCACGCGGGCGCCCGTGAAGCCACACAGCCACGGCACCCACCGCTTGGCCGCTGCCAGCTTCGGGGCTTCCCGACCGGGCACGAACTCGCGGGCATGCTTCAGGATGGCTATAGCCTCCGAATCATAGAACCCCTTGGACCGGAGCTTGCGCGACTTGCCGATCTTGATGGTTATGCCTTCGGCCGGATTGCTGGGCAGCCGACGATTGACCACCGCCCATCCAAACACGGTCTTCATGCCCGCGAGGTCACTGTCCTTCACGGTTTTCGGACTCACGCCGCTTTGCACGCGATAGTCCTTGAAGCGAACGATGTCCTCGGGCGTCACCCGGCTCGCCGTGTCGTGCTTCAGGAATGTCACGAGCCGCGCCATCGAGTTGCGATAGCTCTCATAGGTGCTCTGCTTGCGACCGGCCCGCTTGGCTTCCTTCCACCAGTCCTCGACGAGCCCGCTGAGGGAATTCTTGGAGGCGCCCCGCTTTGACTTTTCCTTCGGCGCATCTGCCGGGGCCTGCCACTCGGGGAAGCGAGCGGCCTTGGGGTCGAGCGAATAGTCTCCCCCTGCATTCCGTTGGCGGCTCGCGAAGGCGTCACGCAGCGCCATCCAAAAGGCGGTGAGCAGGAGAGCACGCGATTCGCCATCCACACGGCGGATGCCCTTGGTCAGCAAGAGGCGGTCCACAATGGGCCCTAGCGACTTTTCTAACTTCTTGGCGTCACCGTCCCCGCCAACCCTCTCCCACATGTCCACAACGGCCGCCCATTGAGCTTCCTGCTCCTCGTGGCTCTCAGTGTCCGGCTCCCAGCCAACACCGGGCGTGTGGACCATGGCGACACTCCGGGCGCGGCTCTCGCTGTCCGCCCAAACGCGATAGAGTTCGCCCGCCAAGGCCGTCGTCTGCCGGTGGCTCAGATGCACGGGAGCGTCATTGCGGAGGGCCTGCCAGACGCCTTCCAGATGGGCCGCAGCGACTCCATGGCGCGCCTTTGCTTCGCTGGGCTCTGCGGTGCGGAGGGAAAAGCGAATGGCCTGAGCGCTCTCGCTAGGCCTCACAAAAACGAAGCCACCACCGAGCGGAATAGCCAGCTCGATGCCCGCCACCTTGGCGCGAACGTCCGCTGGAATGCGCTGCACGAATGAAGGAAAGCGAGACCCGTCCCGGCTCATCGGCCGAACAACCCTGAACAGCAATGTTACACCCCATTGTTACACAGTCGGGGCCAACGCAACACTCTGATTGGGCTTATCTATCTGGATTTGTTTGATATCCAGAATTGTATGGTGCCCAGGAAAGGACTCTTACCTCCAAGTCATCGACCGGACACCACTCCGGTCGAATCGCGCCAGTCACGGCGGTCCGCGCCATGCCTGGCGCACCAAAAAAACGCCCAGCCTCCTCGGGAGGCCGGGCGAAAGTCACGCAGGAACAACGCTGCTTTACGCATCGCACCAGCTTTCGCCGGTAGGGAGGACTACCGGCGATCGATTTACGGCGAGGGCATTCGCCGTCAAACAACGAGAAGCGGATATCACTCCGCGCGAAATCTGGAGCCGCTTGCCTTCCGCTCCTGTCGGAAACTTCACGACTTGTCCACCACTCGCCCGCTGTCCGGTTGGCACGGCAGTACCTTGATCGAGCTGGGATCCTTCGCGCAAGCGGTTTGGCCGCCGTGCCCTGAAACACAAGCGGCAGTTTGCCGTCGCGCAGCAGCATTTGGCACCCCCAAACACCAACAACGCTCGATTATCTTCCGGAGAGCGTGCCAAGGCGCCAATTTCGTATGACATTCCGTAAGGGCGGTAAAATAGATTGTTGTGATGGGACGCATCCACGCGATGGATAAATGAAAAATAGCGCTGTGCTTCGCGTCGAGCGTTGACTTCGGAATATGTGACCTGACCAGGCATCGCCGGCATGCTGTCCGCCGTCGGATCGAAAACCGAGCTTATCGCCGGCTGTATGCGACCGCCTCCGCCGGCGCCGGCCGGCATTCGCAGGCGCTGGGAACTTTGGGAGCTCGCAAGGACATCGTAAGCCCCCAAAGCGCGTGCATCTTATTCACAAGCGCGTTGGCGAAACGCTCCGCACCATCATGGCTCAGCCCGCAACTCGCGTGCGGCGGCCACCATATTGACGAGCGCGGGACGCACCTCCTCCCACCTTCGCGTTTTCAGTCCGCAGTCGGGATTGATCCAGAGCTGCCGATCGGAAACTCGCTGCCGCGCCAACACAATCAGCTGCTTGATTTCCGCCGCTGCGGGAATGCGCGGTGAATGAATGTCATAGACGCCGGGCCCGATCTCATTGGGATATTTGTAGCTCTTGAAGGCCTCGAGCAATTCCATCTTAGAACGCGACGTCTCGATTGAAATGACGTCAGCATCCATTGCTGCGATCGCATCGATGATTTCGTTGAACTCGGAATAACACATGTGGGTATGGATCTGAGTTCCGTCGGCGACAGCGGAGGAGCAAACGCGGAAGCTGTCCACTGCCCAATCGAGATAGTTCCTCCACTGCGATTTGCGTAGCGGCAATCCCTCCCGCAACGCAGCCTCGTCGATCTGGATCATGGTCGCTCCAGCCGCCTCAAGATCGATGACCTCATCTCGGATCGCAAGAGCGATCTGACGGCATGTCTCGCTCCGCGAGATGTCGTCGCGGACAAACGACCAGTTCAGGATCGTCACCGGTCCGGTCAGCATAGCCTTGACGGGTTTCTTGGTCAGAGACTGCGCATAGCGCCACCATTCAACGGTCATCGGCTTCGGCCGGGAAACATCTCCGAACAGGATAGGCGGACGAACGTACCGCGACCCATAAGACTGAACCCAACCGTGCTTGGTGAAAGCGAATCCCAACAGCTGCTCGGCAAAGTATTGAACCATGTCATTGCGCTCGAACTCACCATGTACGAGCACGTCCAGGCCGATATCTTCCTGCCACTGCACGGTACGGGCTGTCTCCGCTTTCAGAAGCTGCTCGTACTGCGCGTCATTCAGCGCTCCCCGCGCATGAGCCGCACGCGCATTTCGGACGTCGACCGTTTGCGGGAAGGATCCGATGGTTGTCGTTGGAAACATCGGCAATGCGAACGCGACGCGCTGGACGTCGGCACGCTGGGTGAACGCACTGCGACGGCGACGCATGCTATCGTCGATTGCGGCCATTCGTCCGGCGACATTCGCATTGTGAATCTCGGGCGATGTTTCGCGGGTCACGGCTTCGTCCTCCGAAAGCGCAAGTTCATCGGCCACCTCGGCAGCATGGCCGGCCAGCGCTTTGCCCAATATCGAGAGTTCCTTGATCTTCTGAACTGAGAACGCCAGCCACGTCTTCAGATTGGGATCGAGATCGGTCTCTAGCTCAATGTCGATCGGAACATGAAGCAGCGAGCAGGAAGGAGCAATCTGAACACGGTCCCTGCCCAGCTTTTTGACCATAGGGGCAAGTTGGTCGACCAGCGCCGCAAGATTGGAGCGCCAGACGTTGCGACCATCAACGACGCCTAGCGAGACCACGAGATCTCTGCGGGCTTTGGCGACAATTGCGTCCAACTGGTCGGGTGCCCGAACCAGATCGACATGAAGCCCGGCAACGGGCAAGGCCAAGGCTGTTTCAAGATTGTCGCCGATAGCGCCGAAATAAGTGGCCAGCATGATTTTAAGGGCCGGCACAACCTTTGCGAAATGAGCATAGGCCCGGCGGACAGCCGCCCGCGATGCTTCGTCGACGTCCATCACTAGGCATGGCTCGTCGAGCTGAACCCATTCAGCACCGCGCGAGGCTAGTTCGCGGAGAACATCGACATAGACTGGGAGGAGCCTATCAAGCAGCGACAGCGGATTGAATGCGGGATTTGCGCTTTTGCCGAGCTTCAGGAAAGTGACTGGGCCAACTAGGACGGGGCGCGTTTGGTAGCCGAGGCTTTTTGCCTCCTCATATTCCTCGATCGGCTTTCGAGAGGAATACTTAAAGATCTGATCCTGGTGAAATTCCGGCACCATGTAGTGGTAGTTGGTATCGAACCACTTCGTCATTTCCTGTGCGGCTACGCCAGGCCCATGCTGAGCGTGACCACCGTCCTGAGCGCCACGCGCCATGGTGAAGTAGGTCTTGAGCGACACAGGACCTTCGGTCCAGCCGTAGACGTCGGGAATGGCGCCGACCATTACGCTGGTATCGAGCACATGGTCGTAAAACGAGAAGTCATTCGAAGGAATGACGGTCGCACCGCGGGATTTCTGCCGTGCCCAATTAGCGGCACGAAGTCCACTCCCCGCCTCGAGGAGCTCGGCTTCGCTGGAGTTTCCCGCCCAGTAGCTCTCAAGCGCGAATTTGAGTTCGCGTCGTGGGCCGATGCGTGACATCCCCAGTGTGGCAACGGGAAGCGAAAGAATAGACATAGCTCAGACCCCATAATTGGGGCAAAGGCCATGGCGGACGCATGCAGCGAATATCGCGTGAGCGACAGCTGCTTGGCGCACACCGGGACACCCCGCCCGTGGACGATATATTGTCGAGGCAGGTCTCCTGGCTCGCGGGTCGTCGCTGCTATCCGGCCTTCCCGAAGCCGCATGGCTTCAGTGACTTCGTTGGACAGCGGCTCGCCGCTTACAGTTGCGGGGGCAGCGCCGGCATTGCACCGGCTTCCCTCTTAGCTCCGGATCAAACGAAATCCGGAGACCACGACGGCTGGCATTATGCGCACGAGGATCGATCCGTCAACCTACTGAGTGTCGCTGCGATATTGCCCAAGCGATTGCGAACTGTACTAGGTAGGCTACAACAAACTTACTCCCGGCCTCGTGAAAACGCGTGGATCTGTGGAGGCTCCGCTTGTGAATGCGTCCGCTCAACACCCTGTTCGCGTAGTCGGATGAGCTAGCGCGAGCAGAACGAACGCGCCCGGGCGCTTTCGACATCTGCGTGATCGCGACAAAGCCTGGTCTTTTCCGTCAGCAGCTTCTCGAACTCGCCCGTGAGGAAGTTGCGATCATCCTCGGCCGGCATCCGTTTGATCACAGCGCGATGAGGCTCCTTAGGAATTGCAAAGGCCGGATTACTCCAGGATCGAACGGATGATCAGGTCGGACTGCCTGTGTTCGGCTGACCCCGCGACGAGCCGCGAGCTCGATCGCGTCCGTGGCGTTGGTCAAGATGATCTCCTGGCCAGGCACTCACCTGCTGAGCGACTTTGGCGCGCGCCTTCGTTGTGTCCGTCGCCGCTTGGCGGGTGGTGCAGCCTGGACGTTGGCCTGCGCGACATCGCAGGAACAGTTCCGGACCTCAGGATGCACGCTGACTTGCGAAACTGGAGTAAGCGGCGAAAGCGCGGGCGGCGGGATCGTGCTATAACCCTAGACTCCATGCACTCGTGCACGGTGACCACGGCCAAGCGGATGCCGAGCTTCTCGCACGTCTTCAGGATCTCCGGACCGATCTCGTCGCGCGAGAAGACCTCTCTTCGGCTTCGGCCGTGACGTAGCTTTAGATATCCTGCAAATCGATCTTGCGATATTCGACGCCCGTCCACCTCGCCTCGGCTCGTCAGCCAGCGACGATAAGCCTCAACGCGGCGACTGGAGCATCGAGGCGGCCTTGTCCTTATTCGAGACAAATTTGACCGTGTCCTCTGACAGAGCCCTTCGAGGGCTTCTCGGAGTCGATCAGCGCCTTAAGGTCATAACGATGTTGATCGACCTCGATGCGCCCCATGCGGTCGGCGGCCTCCTCAAGCTCGACATCTACTACTTCGTTCGCGAAATCGAGCGGTGAAGCCGTCTGGACGCGGCTGCTTATGCTGTCTTAGACGGGACACAGGTGTCAGGCACCGGACAGACGACCGCGCATTGCGGCGTGTCGGAATGGCCCTCGCACTCCGTACACTTTTTGGCATCGATAACGTAAATGTCACGCTTGAGGCTGATCGCCGCGTTGGGACACTCGAACTCGCATGCCCCACAAACGGTGCATTGCGAAGCGACGATCTTGTAAGCCATGCCTTCCGACTCCTTGGCGAGCGATGCCATTGGCGATCCCTTTCAAATGCCGTGCCAAACACAGACGCGCTCAATGATGGGCAATTTGCCCAATTGTGCTGTCCCGGGTCTGAGACCATGTTGCATCTGCGACAGCAACGGGCCACTTCAATTTCAAGCTATGCGAGCCCTCGGGCCCTACTCCGAGAGCCAGTCGACCGCTGCGAGCTTCCGTCGGTTTTGTCTGGCATGGCAGCGCGGGGCCAAGCGACGCTCGACGATTCCGAAACTGGCGGCGCGACTAAAAGCCGCGAGCCGACGCACGTCTACGCCGGATCTCGGCAAACCTCCGGTCACACGCCCTGACTGGAGGTTTTGTGCAAGCCTCGCTCACGGCTGCAACGTTAACTCCGCGGATTGACTCGCTGGAGGCTTGCCAAAACGGGTTTGTGCTACAATAACCTTCGGCGTCGCTTCGGAGGGAAATGAAGTTCCGCCGGGAGGAGCGATACTGGCTTTGCAAAGTGACCGATTTAATTGCAGTCAGCCGCATGCCTGGTGCCGAGTAGGCATGGCGGCGCGGGCGAGCGCTGGTACGCTTTGCCTGGCTGTGCTCAGCCACTCCTCATGCAACTATTTTGGACGAAGTGGAACAGGGCTGAAAGATGACTGTGCAAATTGCTTCAGCGGCATGGCCTTTCCGAACAGATGGCCCTGCGCAAGGTCGAAGCCGAGTTCGGTCACAGCGATCAGGTCGGCGTGGCTCTCCACACCTGCGGCAACGGTGCGCACACTGTACTCTTTAGCTACTTTCCGGCGCAAAAATGAAGTGCGCGGTTGCTGTGGGAGAATCGCTCAGGGCCTGGAAACCTGCAAGGCCGGACGGATTTGAAATTGACAGGGGCGACTGCGATCTGATTCATTCTTGTGAATGATTCGAGATCGATCCCTTCGAGCGCGCGAGAAGCTTGTCGGCAAGCTGCCGGTCACCGGCGAATTGCTGCGTGGCTCGCTGCTGGAACGCACTGTCCGACATACCAAAGACTGCCCGAAATGCGCGCGTGGCGAAGGGCACCGGGTGTTTGTTCTGACGGTCACCTATGCTGGTGGACGCACGCGGCAACTCAGCGTGCGTCGCGAGCGCGTCGCCGAGGTTCGCCGCTGGCTGGACAACTATCAGAAGCTGAAGCAATCGATCGAGACCATTTGCGAACTCAATCATGATTTGCTGCGTCCGGAGCCGCGTCGAATGCGCTCGGGAGGACGGCGTGATTAAGATGCGGCGGGCACAGCTCAGCTTTGGCGATGGGTTGATCACTGAAGAAGTGAGCGATCTTCGCGAAGGTTGGATGGAGCACGCCGACCGGGTGCTGGCGGATGAACAGATCGTAGCTGCAGTGTACGAAGCGCTGGCGAGACGGCATCCCAAGAGCCGCAGTCGTGGTCGGCTGGGCGCGCCGGCCGAGATGGTGTTGCGCTTGTTGATCCTCAAGCACATCCGCAACTGGAGCTATGGCGTGCTGGAGCGCGAGGTGCGCGCCAATCTGGTGTACCGCGACTTCACCCGCGTCGGCGCCGGCAAGACGCCCGATGCAAAGACGATGGGACGTTGGGGCGTGGCGGTGGGGCCCGAGGTGGTCAAGCAGATTCACCAAAGGCTGGTGAAGCTGGCTCAGGCCAATGGGTTGGCGGCCGGGCGCCGAATGCGCGTGGACACCACCGTGGTGGAGACCAACGTCCACTATCCGACCGATTCGAGCTTGTTGGGCGATGGCGTGCGAGTTCTGATCCGCACCATGAAAAGGATTGGCAAGATCGCCGGAGAGACTGGCGCCAAGCTGTGCGACCGCAGTCGCAGCGTGAAGCTGCGGGTCCTGGACATCGCCCGGGCGGCGCGCTCCAGAGCTAAGCAGAGCCGGGAGAAGCTCAATCGATCCTATGGCAAGCTGCTCAATGCGACCAGTCGAGTGGTGGGACAGGCGAAGCGGTTCTCCAAAGAGGTCGCCAGAGGAACGAAGCGTGCGAGGAACGTCCTGCAGCAGCTGGTGCTCGACGGCCTACGCCAGGAGCTCGACGCGATGGTGCCGCTGGTCAAGCAAGTGATGAAGCAGACGAGAGCGCGTATCTTCCGTGGCGACACACACGCCGAAGGCAAGATCCTCAGCCTGTTCGAGCCATCGACGGAGATCATTCGCAAAGGCAAGGCCGGCAAGCCGAACGAGTTCGGCAAGATGGTGAAGTTGCAAGAGGCCGAGGACCAGATCGTGATCGACTACGAGGTCTATGATCGGCGTCCGAGCGATTCGGATTTGCTGATTGCCGCCATCGAGACGCACCGAGCAATGCTGGGGCGTCCGCCGCACTTGGTGGCAGCGGACGCCGCATTCTACTCCGCCAAGAACGAGGCAGCGGCGAAAGCCCAGGGCGTCAAGCGCGTCTGCATTCCCAACCGTTCGACCAAGAGCCCCGAGCGCAAACGAGAGCAGAGGAAGCGCTGGTTCCGCAACGGACAAAAATGGCGGACCGGGTGCGAGGGACGCATCAGCGTGGTCAAGCGGCGACACGGGCTCGATCGCTGCCGCTACAAAGGCGATGCCGGAATGAAGCGTTGGGTCGGGCTGGGCGTCATCGCCGACAACGTCGTCAACATCGGTCGCACAATGGAAAAACAATCCGTCCAGTAACCACCTCAACCTAAGCAAACTCAGGCCCGCCGCTCACCCCGGCGGGTTTTGTTTTGCGGCAACCCATTGACCTCAATCCTGGAAACGTCAATTTTGCGCTGAGAAGTAGCTAGATCGACGATATGGCGGCACACCGTTCGCTTCAGGGGCCCATTTCCGCAACCGGCGACGTACTGCCGGTCCACTTTTAATTTCATGAACGGGAATTTTTCGATCCCCATCAGCTGCGGCCAATTGGCGCCGACATTGTCGATTACAAGGCCAATGTTGTGAAAGCGAACCTCACGCGCGACCTCGATCAGGAGATCTAGGTTCTGGATCGCTTCCTCGCTCTCGATTTCAATCGTCAAGCCGCCGAAAGCGGGGTGCGACGGCATGCGCTGACAGAGATCGCGTACCGCCTGCGGGTCAATCAGGAATGCTGCCGGGAGATTGATGGAGAGATCGATCGAAGTTTGCTGCTCCAGAAGATACTGCCAATCCTTGATCGCGCGGTCGATCACGAACTGCGACAACTCCCTAAAATGCGGATCGTGAGCCTCCGGGATGAAATAGGCTGGTGGAACAACGCCCCAGGTCGGGTGCCGCATTCGCACAAGCGCCTCGGCGCCGCGGCGGCTGAGGGTACACGCGTCAAAGTTCGGCTCATACCAGAGCTCAAGCCAGCCAGCGTGTAAGGCTTCTCCGACATGGACTGCGGGACGGGGCGCCGGCTCTCTGGGCAAGAGCATGGCGACCCGATCGCGCAGCGTCTCGGCTGCAAACGGCGTCCTCAGCGGCGGCAGCATATCAAGTCCATATTCGCCCCCGACCTGCTGCACTGCCGTCATGACGATCGACTCGCGGGCGCCGAACGCCAGCACTCTGCCTGCAAATTCTTCGCGTACGAGTATCTCGAGCAATCGTCCAGGCTCGATGCGATCCGAGCCAATGCCGAGCAGGATCAGATCAGGGAATTCCGTGCAGAGTACGTGCGGCAGCTCGTCAGCAGTCCCGCATTCGCTGATAACAAACCCCATATCCTCCAGCACATCCCGTAGAAACGCGCGCAGATGCCGCTTGCCGACGGCCACGCACGCTCGCGGCCGCACCTTACGCTGGCCGAAGATTACAGGTTTCCCTCCGACCAGTTCGGCCTGCCCATGCTCCATCGCAACCACTCCCGTTCCGTGACGGTCCCTTAACCGAGGAGCGA
This sequence comes from Bradyrhizobium sp. 142, assembly GCF_023074015.1. Lineage (NCBI taxonomy): Bacteria > Pseudomonadati > Pseudomonadota > Alphaproteobacteria > Hyphomicrobiales > Nitrobacteraceae > Bradyrhizobium > Bradyrhizobium sp. 142. The sequence continues at coordinate 14,582 of NZ_JADPKQ010000495.1, read as the reverse complement.
AGGTCCAAACAAGCAGTGCTTGCCATTATCTTTCGATTCTTCGAGGTAAGCTTAAGATAGTGCATTAGCGTGCAAAATCTTTCGCGATGTTGTTCAGACGATTTTGTCGGGCGCACGCGTATGATACCTGCCCCGCTTCGCGCAATTTTGTACGAGTGACGCACGCGAGTTTGGGAATCTCACCTTCAGACGCGCCGAGCTGATGCGCCCTATGGCACGGCGATTATCATGCTGCAAGATCTACTGAATCGAGTCGCTCGTGAGTGACGATCGGCAATCACTCTTACGAAATCTTTGATCGGCATGGCCGGCCTGCCCACGCGCGAATGTGCAGTCTCGTGGATTTCCTTTCAATCGAAGGAAGTCCATCATGAATTCGCAGTAGGTCAAGCCGCAGTCGATTCTGAGAACGGCAACAGCTTGCACTTACCGCACCTCTGTTGCTTATTGCGAGTGCGGACGTCCTATTCCCTACCGAGCTTGATAGTTGCTCTCAGTTGCATTTTCTGTATCCTTCTGAACATGGATTTCCTCAAGAGGGACTAGAGGGACAAATATGACGGGTGTTCGTGTTGGCGCTGAAGCGCAACGCCTGCCCCACGGGGGCACGGCTTTGCGCAAAGGCGTGCCAGGAGATGAGAACGCGATCGCAGAAGCCGTCGAAAAGCTACTTTCTGAATTAGGTGGCCCCGGACCAGAGTTCAGTCTTGAAGGCGCGACGCAGGCGGCTTTGCGCCTGATTCAGGATCCCGAAGAGGGCTTCATTTTTGTCATCGAGGAACAAGCCACGGGGCAGATTGTAGGGGTCGCTGCCATCTCGGCCGTACAGGCCGTGAGAGCAGCCGGAGCGTACGGTGTGCTTCAGGAGCTATGGGTTTCTCGCGACTTCCGAAGCTCTGACCACGGTCGGCATCTGCTCGAGGCGGTACATTCGGAGGCGAAGCGCCGAGGCTGGCAGATGATTGAGGTTGCGTTGCCCCCGGATGGCTATCCGGCCTTAGAACGGGTACGCCGTTTCTACGAGGAGAGGGGATATCGGGTTGGAGGATTGCGCGCGCGCAAGAGGCTATGACAGTACTGCGATCTCTGCTCCACACAGTTAAAAGTGCTCCTGGGCCTATCAGTAAAGACTTTCAAAGCAGCAAATCCTGCTGCTTGTTGGTTCTCAAAACGAACGCTCCAACGCGTGCGTCGCGGCCGAGGATGATCGAGAACCTCGACGCTGATGCGGTGCTTATTCCCACTGCGAGCGGGTTACCTCTTCGACCTTCTTGGCGGGTATCAGCCATCAAATCGTTCTTCATGGTGCGAAGCGATACGATGGTCTTCTCAAGGCTCGTGGACCGCGAGCCGAAACCGGCCCGGCTAAAAGGCGCGGAGCCAGGTCGGCGGCGGCCCGTTGGGGGCGAAGCCCGACCCAGCCTTACAAACGATAGCCGAGTCGCTCTTTCGTGCTTCCCACACAATGCGACGTACTGACGCCGTTTCGGATCACCGCACACAAATGCGATCCATTCGTCGCCAAGTACAATGCCTCGGCAACTGGCAAGCCAATCATCTACCGGGCTCCTTCCTGCATCTTGATTCGGTGGACCGTCGCGTGAAAGGATTCGGTACCACCTTGTCACTCCTGCTGGCTAACGTTCAAGGAAGGTGAGCGAGATCAGCCATCAACACTGATCCGGTAGAGGATTCCGTAATGAGCAATGTGCCGTTTGCCGCCTCCAATACGAGGTTCGTGCAGGTCGCCCCAGCGCAGGACTTGATGCGGGCGATCGTTTCGCCGTTCGGCACCATGACGAAGACGTGGCCGAGGGAGGCGTGAGCGACAAAGAGCCGCCCTTTTTGATCCATCGTCAACCCGTCAGGACCGCTGGTCCCGAAGAACAAGCTGAACCGTCCCACCTTCGCAACCCCGCCGTCACGCATCAGCGGCACGCGCCAAATGCTGTTGTCGCGCGTCATTGCAACGAACAACACGGCCTCGTCGGGACTGAGCACCAGCCCGTTCGGGCTTGGCCCGTTCGAAATCAGGCAATCGAGCCGGCCGTCAGGACGCAGTCGGAACACCCGGCCGGTCGGATCGTGCAATCCAGTTTGCCCCTGATCGGTGAAATAGATGTCGCCGTTGGTCGCGATATGCAGGTCGTTGCAGCCTCTGAAGGACTCGGAATTGCGGTGCCCCAGAAGCGGGCTGATAGTATCCCGCTGCGGATCGAGCTCCATGAGGCCGTTCATGTAGTCGGCCACCAGCACGCGGCCATCAGGTGCGATCTTCAGACCATTCGGCCAGCCGTCATATTCGATTATCAGAGACCAGATGCCGTCGCGCGAAATCCGGAAAATGCGGCCGAAGGGGATATCGACGACGTAGAGATTCCCGGACTTGTCGAACGACGGCCCCTCGATGAAACAATCCACCGGATGGCCCCCGCGGTTGGCATCCGGCCCATTTCGAGGAAACACCAGGGCGACGAAATTCCGCCGGCATCGACGAGAACACGCGGGTCTCAACCAGCTGAGGCGGCTTGTCGAGATACATCATGACGCGCCTCCCAGCGTGCGGCGCGGCTGGCCCTCATATTTGTAGCCAAACTGCTTGGGCATCGGTCCCTTGTTACGATCCTTGCGCCTGGTCTGTTCCCAGGCGTGGGCCAGGATTCCGACCGCGCGCGACAGGCAGAAGACGCCGCGCGCCAGCGGAGGCGCGAAGCCGAGCTCGCCATAAATGACCGCGGTCGCGCCATCAATGTTCATTGGGATGAGTTTGCCCTTGCGCTGCTGCATCACGCGCTCGATCGCGCGGGCGGCCTTGGCATAGTCGCCGCTGACACTGCCCTCAGCACCTGCGCCATCCACCAGCGCCAATAGCGGTGCCGCGCGCGGGTCGACCGGATGAAACCGGTGGCCGAAGCCGGGCAGATATTTGCCGCGCCTTGCGGTGAAATGGTCGATTGCGGCGGCCGCGGCCTCGCCGATCTCTAGGCCATCGCGCCTCCGCAGCACATCTTCGTAGAGTTCGACCGCCTGCTCCCCTGCTCCGCCGTGCACGTCATCGAGCGTATTGATCGCGGAGGCCATCGCACCGTTCAGGGGCAGCCCGCAGCTCACCGCCATCTGCGCAATTGCGATGGAGGGCGCGTGCGGACCGTGGTCAACGGACGCGACCAGCGCAGCCTGCAGCAGCCGCTCCTGCGCTGGCGTCGGCAGATCGCCGCGCAACATCAGCCAGATCATGGCGGGAAAGGAAATCCGGCCGATCAAACCTTCGATTGGATAACCCCGATAGGCGATGCGACCGGGCGCGATGTCGCAGATGGAGGTTCGCCACCAACGGGCCGCTTGCTGTCGCAGTTCTTCTTCGCTCATTTCCGGTTCCGCCCTTTCAACCTGCCGATTGCCAACCGCCGCAAGCCGTCGAATATCATGATATTGGTCCGTCCGCGGCTACGCGGACGGGCAGGAAATCAGCCTCTCCTTGCTTTGGCGTCCCGACGGCCCGGCTTGAGACCAGTTGCTCGACCTCCGCATACGAATAGCCGAGCCGCTGCAGCCATCGCTCGGTGTCTGCTCCGAGCGTCGCAGGTGGTGAAGGCACCGAAAACTCCTCATCCAGCCGGAAGCCCGGCCGCGTGATTCGTAACGGCTGCGCACCGTCTTGTTCTGGGGCCAAAGTCTCGACGAATCCGCGCTCGAGGAGCTGTGGCTGCTGCAAAACTTGCGAGACCGTCAGCACGCAGCCTGCGGGGACTCCAGCCAGATTCATTTGGGCCTCCCATTGGTCAGCGGGCTTGCAACTCAACGCCTTGTTCAACTCCGTGTTCAGCGCTGCGCGATTGACCTTGCGCATCTCGCGCCCAGCAAAGCGTGGATCCGTCTTCAGGTTCGGTCGGTCAATCAGGTCGCATAGGGCTTGGTACTGCTTCTGCTCGTTGGCGGAAATGTTCAGCGGGCCTGTTGCGGTGCGGAACGTGCCGGAGGGAGCCGCGGTGAAGTTCTCGTTGCCGATGGGCTGCGGCTCGACACCAGCGTTCAGGTGGTTGGAGACGACCCATCCCATCGCTGCAACGGTGGCTTCGAGCAGGGACACGTCAATGAACCGACCGCGACCGCTATGCCGCTGTTCGACCAGAGCCGCGGCGATGGCAAAGGCAGCAGTCAGTCCCGCAATCGTGTCCGAGATCGGAAAGCCCGTGCGCAGGGGAGCCGAGGCCGTATCGCCAGTGACGCTCATGGCACCAGACAGACCCTGAACGATCTGGTCGTAGGCTGGACGGGCGGACCACGGCCCGCTCTGCCCAAAGCCGGAGATCGCGCAGTAGATCAGACGCGGGTTCTGTCTGCTGAGCACATCAAAGCCCAGGCTAAGCCGTTCCATCACCTTCGGCCGGAAGTTTTCGAGCACCACATCGGCTTCCTTGACGAATCGCAAGAATACCTCGCGGCCCGATTCCGACTTCAAGTCCAGCGCCACGGATTGCTTGCCGGCGTTAACCGCGACAAAAGAGAGGCCCTGCAGGCGCTCTGCCCTTTGCGGATCGGCGCCGAGGCGCCGCGCGAGGTCGCCGCCGTGCGGATTTTCGACTTTGATGACCTCCGCGCCAAGACGCGCGAGATGATAACCACAGAACGGACCGGCCAACACGTTCGACAGGTCCAGGACGCGGATGCCGGTGAGCGGCAGAGACATCTGAAGACGCCTTCCTTTAGGTGATCCGATGGTGAGGGCTTAGCCGGCGGGCAGCTATTTCAGTTGTTGTGCGGCGCGTTCCGCGAAGCGATTGGTGAAGGTTTTGTTCAGGTCGATCTTTGCGGCAGCGATTTTTGGATCAAAGTCGCTCAGGACAGCCAGCGGGACCTTGGCCGCCTCAATGTCCATCTGCCCGGTTGGCGAGAAGAGCGCTTTCGATGCGTTCATGATTTCGATATTCACCTCGCGATTGTCAGTCTTGTAACCAGGAGGAATCGTATCGACGAGCTGCGCCGTCGGCGTTGCGTTGATCCAGCGGTGAGTTTTGAGCAAGGCGTTGACCAGGCGCTGGACCGTTTCGGGATTTTTGTCGATGAAAGACTGCTGAAGGTAGAGACACGCGGTCGGATAGGATCCGCCGAAGGCCTGCTTTGAGCCTCCGATCGAGCGCGCATCGAACAGCGCTGTCGCGCTCTTCTTGCGCGCGAGAAGCGTCGCGATGGGATCGAAATAGACCAGGGCATCGACGTTCATGGCCTCAAGCGCCACCATGCCCGGTGCGCCGCTGCCGACGGCAATGATGTTGACATCGCGTGGACCCAATCCTGACTTCTTGATGTAGTAACGCGCCATAGTCTCCGTCGATGACCCCGGCGCCGTGATCCCGAGCCTGAGACCCTTCAGGTCGGCGGCGGTTCTGACCTTGTCGGCGAGGTCGCTGCGGATACCGAGCAGGACGCCGGGAATGTCATTCAGCAGGAACACGCAGGAAATTTGCTTACCCTGCGCCTGCATCTGAATGGTGTGATCGTAAAAGCCGATAGTCCCGTCGACGGAGCCGCCGATCAGGGCCTGCAGAGCCTTTGAGCCACCGGCCTGGAAGTTCTCGACGGTAACGTCAAGGCCTTCTTCCTTAAAGGAGCCAAGCTTCACTCCAAGTTCGACAGGCATGTAGTTGAGGATCTGTGACCCCACGGCGATCTTCAATTTTGTTTTCTCGGGCTCGGTGGCGTGCGCCAAAATGACCGAGAATGCGGCCAGCGCCACGACCGGCGTCAGTCTTATGGAAACGTGCATGCGAACCTCCATGATTGATGGGAGAGCGTACGATCAGCTTTCGTGCGCAGGCGCCGGCCGCCAGACCAGGAGCCGCTTTTCCGCGCAGTCGACGATTGCATCGAGGACAACGACAAAGGCGGAGAGAACGATAATTCCTGCGAACACTCCGGTCGCATCGAGGACACCTTCGGCCTGCGCAATTAAGTGCCCCAATCCTGCGGACGAGCCGAGATATTCGGCGACCACGGCTCCCATCACGGCCATGCCGACGGACACCCGCAGGCTCGACAGAATCCAGGTCGTGGCGGACGGCAGGTAGACGTGCCGTAGCAGGGACGACTTCGATGCACGCAGCAGGCGGGCATTCGCCAGCACGACCGGATTGACCTCGCGGACGCCCTGGAACGTGTTAAAGAATGCGACGAATAGAACCAGCGTGACGCCGAGCGCAACCTTGGAGGTGAGGCCCAATCCGAACCAGATGACGAAAATGGGTCCAAGCAAGATCCGCGGGATTGCATTGAACATCTTGATAAAGGGCTGAACGACTTCGGCAGCGAACGGGCTTAAGCCCAGCCAGATACCAAGTGCTGTGCCGATCCCGATGCCAGCCAGGAACGACAGGACCGTCTCCAGCAATGTTATGCCAATATCGGTCCAAAAGTCCGCCGTCGACATCCACTCCCCGATCCTTACGACAAGTGTCGACGGTGCCGGAAAGAAGAAGGGATCGATCAGTCCGGCCCACACGCCCAATTCCCAGATCAGGATCAGGCCAAGGAGGATGGCGAACTGCGTGAGAGCGACCCTACCCCTGCGTGACATAGCTTTTCTCCACTTCGGCGCCGAGCAGCGACCAGATTTCACGATAGAGCGCGACGAATTCGTCGGTGGTCTGCAGCGCAGAAACATCGCGCGGACGAGGCAGCGTGATCCTGACGTCGGCAACCATGCGGCTGGCGGGACCGGCAGACATCACAACGACGCGGTCCGCCAGCGTGATGGCCTCATCGAGATCATGGGTGATGAAGACGAGCGAGCGCCGGTCCGCCTGCCAGAGGTCGAGCAGGATGCGGTGCATGAGTCGGCGTGTGTGAACGTCCAGCGCGGAGAACGGCTCATCCATGAGAACGATTTTGGGCTCCATGATCAGGGTTTGTGCCATCGCAACGCGCTTGCGCTGGCCGCCGGACAATTGATGCGGATAGCGCTCCTCGAATCCCTTCAATCCGACCTTGGCGAGCCAGGGCCGTGCCTGCTCGCGCGCTTTCGCGATCGAGCTGCCCTGAAAGACGAGCCCGAGGCCGACATTGTCCTGGGCGGTCTTCCAGGGCAGCAGCCCTTCCTGTTGAAGCATGTAGCCGGACTGACCGTTCAGGCCCGTAAGAGACTTGCCGAAAATGCGAACGTCGCCGGCGGCGGGCTTCAGCAGTCCGGTGACAGTGTTGAGAATGGTCGATTTTCCGCAGCCGGTCGGCCCCACCACTGCAACGAATTCAGTCTCGGCCACCTGGAGGTTCATGCTTTTGACGGCCGTGAAGTCGCCGAAGCAAATCATCACGTCGCGCAAGTCCACGGCAAGTCCCGGCCGCCCCATTGTTTCGCTCCATAGAACTTGTTCTGGTGTCTGGAACCGAGTAACTCGCGTCTCAGGAGGAGTCAATCGTATTCTGATGTGCAGAATGGCGCTCGCGCTAGCTGGCTGGACTCCTGGTGTCATTCTGACTATTGGTTCTGCACAGCAGAACCAGAGGTATCGATGGTAAGAACAGGGGTTGATGCGGTCGCGCGGGCACTGGCAATCCTTAAGGCGTTCGACCCGGAGCGCGCCGCGATGACGCTGACGGAGATTGCGGATGCGACTGACCTCTACAAGAGCACAGTCCTTCGCCTTGCCGCATCTCTGGAGGCGGATGGCTTCCTGGTGCGGGGTACGGACCGGCTATTTCGACCGGGACCGGAGCTATGGCGCCTTGGGGCGCTCTATCAGCGCGGGCTCGACCTCGGTGACCTGATCAGACCCTCACTCCATCGTCTGGTCGAGGCAACCGGAGAGACCGCATCCTTCTACATCGCGGAGGGCGACGAGCGCATCTGCCTTTATCGCGTCAATTCTCCGCGTTCGGTCCGGCATCACCTCGAAGAGGGTCAGCGATTGCCGATTGACCGCGGCGCTGCCGGCCGTGTTCTTACCGCCTACCGCGATTCTGCATCAGCCGATGGAAAGAAGGTCAGAGATCGTGGCTTCTACGTCTCGATCGGCGAGCGGGATCCTGAGGTCGCGGCCGCAGCTGTGCCTGTGATCGATGTTCATGGCCAATTGCGCGGCGCCCTCTCGGTCTCCGCCATTCGGACTCGCTTTGATGCAGATGCTCGGAAGGCTGCGATTGTAGTTCTGAAGTCCGAGGCTAAAGCGCTGATCGGTCTGCTGCCTGCAAGCGAGCGCTGAGCTACAATGGCAGCGTTCCGTTTATGACGCACAGCTCAGCGGGTGCCGCAAGGGTCTCTCCTGAGCGCAGCGTGGATTTCTCACATTGTTGAGGCGCGTCGGGGCGCGAATCGGCGAGGCGTTCTTTTGCGACAAGAGTTTGGTGGTGGTTCAAGGAATGCCCTGATAACGACAGAGCGTAGTGCAGTGGTGGGACGCCCATGAAGCTGTTCCTGTAGTCGTCCAAGTGATCCCGCCGCAGATCATCCTCGATCTCGACGCCACCAACCTGTACACGGGCATCAGGAGGGAGGCTTCTTCAAAGGCTATTACGCTGCTCGATATATGTGCTGGTGTTCTGGAGCCGGCATATGCTGAGGGCCAAGCTGCGGCGCGCCGACATCGATGCAAGCGCGGCCAGAACGTTGCGCAGATTGTGCGGCCGTTCGACCCGTTTGGCCACCATCTTCGGCGTGGTGTTGAACTGGCGCGCGGCGGCGTGCATTGCTCAGTCCCGCTTCCACACACCGCACCATGGCCTCTCGACCTTTCGGCGTCAGGGGAGCATTCTTGTGACTGTTCATCTGGTCTTTCCGTGGAACACTGAAGCTTCGCAACCTCAGCTTCCTCGGTTCGGACCAGATGGACAACCTCCTGAAAGACCACATCTAGCTCATGCACCGGCGTGGTCTTCGCACGCCTGATGATGTCGAGCGCCACGGTCTGATTGGTGTCGCACCCCAGGCACCGAACTTCCAAGTAAAAATAACCGGCATTGATCGCGTCGCCGATCGTAGGTGACGGCGGGGTCGGTCCCTTCCACGCCTCACAAGCCAGCTTGTCGACTTGCTTGCGCGCCTCCATTGCACGCTCGGCCGACATTCTGATTTGAGTGCCGAACAGAAACTCGCGGGATTTCGTGGACATGGCGCTACAGAGAAGCGCAGTAAGACCTTCAACGCAAACAATCAAATAGTGGGGGCACGAGCGGTGCCGTGAAGTTCGGGTCGGTGCTCTCACACCAGGACTTGCGAGCCGCGGGGTCAATCTTGTGGCTGCGCAGGAAACCGCCAGACATATTGGACGTCAACGTCGCCCAGCGCCTCGGCCGGCAGAGGGCCTGTCCAGCGTGCAAACCCTTGCGGGGGCAGCTTATCCAGCAGCTTCAGAATCCGCTTGTCGGTCGTCCTCGTATAAATCGGCTGCTTGCTAGGCCGCGGCTTGTCTTGCAGCTCTTCAAGGCCATAGTCGGCATAGCGATGCCGCCAAAGGCTGACAATCCGCGGCTGGACCCCAACTTCCTTGGCGATTGACCGGGTGCTGCGCCCATCCACCGCCAACAGAACGATCCGCGCCGCTTCAAATCGCGCTGCAACGTCATTGGCGAGCGACAACACGCCTCAAGCGCCTTACGATCTTTCCTCGAAAGGTGGACTTCTCTTGCTTCAAGGATCATCCATATCTTGAATCACGACTCACGACCAAGAAAAGTGGGTACTGGTCTCGTTTATGGCGTATCGCTCTCCTTGAGAGGTTCTGGCAGGCTCGACACCCGCCTCGATACGCCGCCCATCTCAGTCCGTCATCACCCAGCTTAGTCAGAGATCGAAGTGATCGATGATGATCTCGGTCGTTCAGCCGCCGGCGGCGTACAACGCGCCGGCTTCGAGCGAATGGTAGCGGAGGTTTGCCTCGGTAAGGTTGGTGCGGTTTGCGCCCGCGAGGTCTCGCGCTTCGCTCGCAACAGTCGGAATTGGCAGCAACTCATCGAGATGTGCCGCGTGGTCGATACCGGTTCTGGTCGATCAGGAGACCATCTACGCGCCGAGGCACGGCAACGACCGCCTGCTGCTCGGGCTCAAGGGCAGCCTCAACGAGTACGAACCGGATCTGTTGCGGCAGCGCTCGCTCTCGGTACGCTATGAGAAGGCGCGCCGGGGCGAGTTGCTTGTGGCAGCGCCCGTCGGCTTCATGAAGGCCGGCGACCGTTATGAGAAAGATCCGGATCGGCGTGTCCAGGAAGCGATCAAGATGGTGTTCGACACGGTCGAGGAACTGGGCGGCGCGCGACAGGCGCTTTGCTGGCTCCACGAGTACAATCTCGATCTGCCGGTGAAGCAGACCAACGGGGACACGGCCCGGCGGCGACCACACTACTCCGCCATCGGCAGGCTTAAACACCGGGATGTGGTAGTTCGAGCGCATTGATGTGACGCGCTCGCGGGTACGCGATTGCCGTTGCCGGTCTTGAGGCCATTGCGATTGAGGAAGCCGGCAATGAGATCGTCGCTGGCGATCAGCACCAGTTGGCGCACGGCTGGATGATGTCGGCGGAGAGCATCACGCACCTGATCCCGCCGTTCCTTAGCTCTCTTGGCGGCCGCGATTGCAGCGGCGATCGCCCATGACGCCAAGCAGCGCTTCCTCGATCACCGCGCTGAACGATGCGGAGTTGAATGCCCTACATTAACGCGCGTCCCGCGTATTGAGGGGCGATGGGACAACTGTTCGAAGCGCAACGTCCTGTCGGACGATAGCAGCGCAGACTGTCAGTCTTGAGACAAATGTCAGCAACTTGACGCTACACACCTTACGGAGTGCCTGCAGAGCCTCGAACTCTCTTCGGCACGAGGTTTGCGTTGTTCACGTCATCATCACCAATCGCAGTGCGATGGTCTTCGGGACGGACTCGGCGCGCATCGCCGTTAGCGTCTGGTCCGCCCCGACGGCTTGCTGCGGCGATAGCTTAAGGGCGCTCGGTTGTGGACCGAGAAAATGCAGGGAAGTATTGGATGCGATCTGGAGTTCTTCTTTCGGGAGCCACAACAATTGCGCTCATCGCAAGCGGTGCAGCCAATGCGGCGGACCTTGAGCCGGAAATGAAACTGCCACCCGCGGTGTGGAGCTGGTCCGGAGGCTATATTGGCGGGCACGTCGGCGGTGGGTACGGCCGAACCTCCTTCAGCAATCCCTACGGTCCGTCAATCTATGGCGGCATCGTCGATACCCCAGTGTTCCTCGCAGGAGGCCAGATCGGCTACAATTGGCAGAAGAACGGCTGGGTGTTTGGCGTCGAACTAGATGCCAGCCGTGCTGTCTCCGATGGCACAAATACTTGCCTGGCCGCCTCGGGCTTTGTTGTGAGCGCAAATTGCACGGCAGGTCCAAATCTCTTTGCCACCGGGACCGGCCGCGTCGGTTACGCGTTCGGCGCTCTCGGCCATACGCTGGCCTATCTCAAGGGAGGCGTGGCTTGGCAATACAATCAGGGCAACGTGCTCAATAACAACGAATATAATGGCCTGCAGCCACAGGAGAACACTCATTTCGACTATGGTCAGGTCGGTGGCATCATCGGGCTGGGCATCGAGCAAGCGCTTACGCCTGCATGGTCGGTCAAAGTAGAGTATGACTATCTGCATTTCGGTGGGCCAAGTGTCGCAACGCCTCCGACGGTGCAGCTTCCGCCGTTGGCAATTCTTCCGGCGAACACAACGAGCCTGTCCAGCAACTATCACATCGGAAAGATGGGGTTGAACTACCATTTCGGCGCGGACCCATGGGCGGCCCAATGGTCCGATGCGCCGCTGTACGCGAAAGCACCTGCCGGCGCGCCGCCGATTGCTTACACGGCCGGTTGGTCGTTCGAAGGCGGATCGCGGCTCTGGCTCAGCCGGGGACGATTCCAATGGGACGCCAGCGCTATTCCCGATGAGATCGCTACTGAAGATCCTAACATTCTTATATCAAGGCTCACCTACCACGGCCTAGATGGACTTTCCGGGGAATTATTTGGCCGTCTTGACAGCCCGTGGGGAGTGTTCCTGAAGAGCAACGTCGGCATCGGGCGCTTCGAGAAAGGAAAGTTCAACGATGAAGATTGGGGCATCCCTCGCAGCTCATATAGCAACACGATATCGGGCCAGGCAAACGGGAGGTTCACGTACTACACGGCCGACGTAGGTTACGATTTTTTGCGCGGCGCCAACTACAAGCTCGGCGGATTTATCGGCTGGACCTATTACGCCCAGAACTCCGACACGATGGGATGCATGCAGATTGCCAACCCCATGCAACTATGCCGGGCGTCCGCTGATCAAATTATTGGCAGCCAGGATACGCAGTGGAATGCACCTCGCGTCGGCCTGAGCGCCGAAACCATGCTTACCGAGCGTTGGCGTTTAAGCACGGATGTCGCTTACCTGCCTTGGACCGATTTCGCTGGTCGCGACCACCATCTCTTGCGCCCGACGACTACCTTTGCTGATCAACGCGGGAACGGAGGCGGGGGTGTACAGGTCGAAGGCGTGTTGTCCTACTTCATCACCAATAATCTCAGCATCGGCGTCGGCGGGCGCTATTGGGCAATGTGGACCCAAAAGGACAGCGAAACGATATGCACAGGCTGTTATCCGGGAACCACTGCGACTGGGTTTTCGAAGTTTAGCATGGAGCGCTGGGGCACGTTCTTTCAGGCCTCTTACAAGGTCAATTGAAAAGGCCGCACCGTAGTCAAGCTCCAGACTCCAGCCTTCCTGGACGAGCATCCTGAAGCCGTACGCGTTTTCCTAGCAGAAGTACCTTGAACCGTCCGAGACGTTTTCGAAGGTGGAAGTCATTACCGGCGTGGCCCGCCGGCGGCGGGTTTACGGTGGATTCCGCTGCCAAATAGTAGTCAGATACTGTCGAGCAGCTGATAGAAACGTGGAAGCGGCGCCAGGCTGGAATCGGCAACTTCAACAAGCCCCGCAAAGATTTGCCCTTGTAGGACGATTCACGAAGTGTGACGGGGAAAACAAGGTTCAATTCTGATCGACGGGCGATTCGTAAGACGCACGCACTCATTCACTAGTAAAGAAGGGGCCGCCGCCGTGAACTTCGGCGGCGACCCACCTGGGCCTACGGTGCAGAAAGTCCGGTCTGTCATCGGCCCGACATATCGAACTGACAACAAAGACATTCAGCGAGATCACATTACTAGGGAAACAGTCCGCGTGTTTCTTTTGCTCCGCGAACGCGCTCGACACCTATCGCCATGGCTGCCGTGCGATTGAACAGGTTTTCACGTTTGCTTCGCGCCAGGATGCGCTCGAAAGCACGGTCCAAAAGTTGATACTCCCTACGCGTGAGTTCCTCCTCCTCCTAGAACAGTCGCTGGAGGTCCTGCACCCATTCAAAGTAGCTGACCACGACACCGCCCGAGTTGCAGAGAATATCGGGGATGAGGAAGATCTCCTCCCGATGGCCTTCCTACTGGCTATTTCGGCGTCGATGACCCATTCCAGGGCAGCCGGAACAAGCACGTCACACGGGATCGTCAGCAACTCGCCTGGATCTAGAGCAAGCTCGCTGGAGTAGCCATCCAGGCTACCTTGCGAGGCAGCATGTCCGACCAGCTGTGGTATATCGAGCCCCCGAGGTCGATAAAGCGCGCCCGTGTGATCGCTGACCGCGATCACTTTCGCTCCCATGTTGTGTAGCTCGAGTGCGGTGATCGAACCGACATTTCCAAAGCCTTGAACAACGGCTGTTGGCGCCATTGAGTGGGATTTTGAGCTCGTCCGCTGCGCGGCGAACCAAATGAGCCACACCCCGGCCTGTGGCTTCACGGCGACCGAGCGTTCCGCCAGCGCTGACAGGTTTGCCAGTCACGATCTCGGTGACGGTTTGGCCCTGATACATCGAGTAGATGTCCATGAACCACGCCATGATCTGCTCGTTTGTTCCAAGATCGGGAGCTGTGACATCTGTGTGCGGCCCAACAAACGGGATCATTTCCAGCATGTACCGGCGCGACAGAGTCTCAAGCTCACGGTTCGACAAGCTAGAAGGGTCGACGTTAATTCCGCCCTTGGCGCCGCCATATGGCAATCCGACCAGGCCACACTTCCAGCTCATCCAGATCGCGAGCGCTGCGACTTCGCCAAGGTCGACGGTTGGCCCGAATCTGGTGCCCCCTTTTGTAGGGCCAAGTGTAAGGTGATGCTGCACCCGATAGCCTTCAAAAACCGCCGTTGTGCTCGTCATCACGGTGAATTGGGCACGACACCGTGACAGATCGCTTCGGCAGCAGCAGGCGGGGTCTTACGGTATCCCCAGATAATTCGCGATCACTTCGAATTGCTTTACGGCCATCTCAAACACTGGCCCAGTGTAGACAGTCACGATAGCTCCTGAGGCTGGATATGAAACATTGGAATGCTTGTGCTTCAGAGCACCGAGCTCCCTAGTGCGTGTTGCGCGTTTCAGTGTGGGCGAGACAACTAGTCCAATCAGCAAGATTGCGTCTCGCGGTCATGAACCGCTCCGGGTTTGCCGGAGGCCATTTGGTTTAAGTTATGCCGCCATGGCGGGTTGTTCCAGCATGGCGTAGTAGCGTTGCTCGGCTTCGGCAGGCGGGATGTT
>NZ_JADPKQ010000376.1:0-25431 GCF_023074015.1 Bradyrhizobium sp. 142 | reverse complement strand
CTTGGCCTCCGGCGTGATCACCGGCTCCTTGCCCGGCCGTGGTCGGTCGTCGAGTGCCGCCAGCGCGCCATAAGCGACCGCCCGCTCAACGCAGCGCTGCACCGTCTGATGATGCACGCCAAGTCTTCGTCCCACGGCAAAGAACGATGGGTTCTCACGGTAGGCCAGCAGCATCGTGGCCCGTGACACCCGGCTCGCCGGCTCGGGTCGGGACCGCGAAAGAGCCGTCAACGTTTCAATTATCGCCAGCTCAACTGCTTGCCGCCATGTTGCCATGATACCAATCCTCGTTCGGCCAATCTCAAACGAGGAATCCATCAACACGCTTTCAGTTCCGTCGGTGCCGGTTTCATGGAATCGGTCGTCTAGTTCGGCCCAAGCACAGCATCAGCCCGACGGCTGTCCCTTTTGACGATGATGATCGCGCCGTTGCGGATCAAAAATCTGGCTCCGATCAATTTGGGCACCTTGTCTGTGACGGGAGAAGGAAGCGGGATGGTTGGGCCAGTGATGGGATCACCCACATTCATGGGCGCACTTGCCAATCCCGCAGACTGAGCTGGCTTGATGTAGTCTCGTATGAGCCGAATCTCGTCGGACGAGAGATTTAGGGGGGCTTCTTGCGTCGCAGCGCTTCGGGACTTGGCCTGCTCGGTGTTCGCTCTCTCCTCGAGCTGCCTGGCCTTCTCAGCCTGATCGATGCGCGTCAATCGTTCCTTCAGCGAAAGCACCTCACGATGCAAGTAAGCGATCTCTGATTTCATGGATCTGAACTGCATCACCACGCCAGCGGCCCCGGCGCAGATGGTGAGCAGCATGAAGCTTAGAATCGCAATGACGGCGCCGATGGCGTTTCGGCTTCGCTGTTCCATTTTCTCATCCAGAGGATCGTATTCCAGATGCTTGCGCCAGAGCGCACCGACGCGCCGGAACTTGACAGCGATTGTCGCGAATACACTGCTTTTCCTGTAGCGCATGTCTGACCGCGCTTCAGCAGCAGATCCGAAGCCATGCAACAGGGAGGGCGCCGCCAGAGATGTCGCCCGAACAACAGCCGAACTTTGATCATTCGCCGAGCTTTTGTCGTCAACGGTATGAGATGAGATCTGTCTCAGCTCGTTCAGCGTATTCAATACCGATCGTCCGGCATCGGTGATCCGCAAGCCATCACCATCGGGAGTCACAAGTCCTGCTGCGAGAAGGTTGACATCCTCGAGAGCTTCTTCGTCCGGCAGCGGCTCGCCTTGAAAGCGCATGACGTCCGCATCAATATTTCGTTCAATGTCCTCAAGGCTCGCACGTCCCAGCGGCCGCGCAACGAGTACAGCCAGAACTGCGAGGTTAGACTTCACGGAGCTATCACGGATCCCCCGGCGGCTGCTGCGTCAGATACATGCCGCCGAAATCAAACTCGCCTCGAGACTGCTCGCGATTAGCAGCCAACTTAGGGCTTGAGTCAAGCGGCTCCCGGTCTTCACGACGTACTGATGCAGGCCCCTCCGGTCGTCGCGAATCCGCGCTCACGAGCGTGGTTCTCCGAAGAACGCCGCAACGAAATCGCAACGAATTGGCGAAACGACCGTGAACGAAAACGTGATGGAAACGCTCGTCAGTCAGGTCGCGGCTTGAATCGGTATCGGTCGTTGCAATCCCAGACTTGAACATACCAATCGGATTGTCTTGCCGGCCTTATCTCGGGCCAGCAGTACGAGGCAAGCCCGAGAGCCGCGCGCTTTCCATCTCCAAGATATCACCAGCTTCATTTGGCAATCCCTCCGGTCAAGGCGTAACGGCTCTCGCTCAGGACGCGCGATAGATGAGAGATCGTAGCTTTGGCTGGTGTGGGGAAAGGCGGTAGTCCTCCGGCGACTCGCATCTCCGACATTCTAGGAGTTCTCCGAGAGGGCTGCGACCGGGCCATTCCGACAAAGTGAAAACCCTTTGCGGGTTCAATGCAGGTTTGAAGGCGGATTTGTCGGAATAGCCAATGTTCTTCGACGAAATCATACGCCGCTTAATCAACGGGTCCCAGGTTCGAGCCCTGGTGCGCCCACCATTGCAAGATCAAGTACTTACGGAAGATCCTGAAAGCGCCATTCCGACAAGCCCGGTCAGCGGTTGTTGCGACAACGGTTTGCTCTGGTCGCAGATAGAGGTCCATTGATGCGCGCCAGACGGGCAATGGAAAACACGTACCATGTCTGGAGCTGCCGTTGAGCAGCATTGGTGGCAGGATCAGTCCGAAGGTCGTGGTCAGTATGAGCAGAAATGTGGTGGCTTCATTTGCTGCGATGTTTTTGCCAGCAGTGCTGCCGGCGCACGTGACCCTATTGAAGCCAACTCGAGAAGGGTGCGCGCTGTCTCGAAGAGCTAGAAACCCAGTATCATCGAAAACAACCGCCGAAAAGCCAAGTGCGGCAAAGGGCAGATGCAGGCGGTCAGGACCGGTGTGACGACGATGCTAACCAAAATGCAGGCTACGAGCGCTCTTGTCGCGACGTTCGCCCCCGCAAGCGAGGTCAGTACCCAGCGTGCCGCATGCCCGAGCATGCCGGCTACAATGGGAACGGCAGCATGCGCCACGACATGAGAAGAAGCTGCCGAAGGTGGCGACGGCGCATCCTGCCATAATCACGCGGCGCCGATCGACAAGCTAAGTCGTTGATCTGTTGAGCGGTGAAGGGGGCAAGCCTGATTGTTCGCTCACGTCTTCTGCCCAAGGGCTGTGACGGTCAAACCCGCACATCCGGCCTCGGCCTTCGTTCTGCGTGGGCCGGTGCTGAGCGAACTCGGTGGCAGCTGTCCGTGCAATCCACCATCAATGTGCTGTCCGTTTCGACTCAGGTCGGGCGCGCGGAACATCGCCGACATCATCAAGGTCAGGCGCCTGGCCGTAACCCATGCGTTTCATCTGCTCATGTACCTGCGCCATTTCAGCGTCGCCGAGGCGCGGCGGCTCGCCGATAGCCAACGCATGGACATACATCTTCGCCAGCGTCTCCACCTCCACGGCGAGCCAAAGCGCCTTTTCAAACGTCTGGGCCGTCACGATCAAGCCATGATGGCCGAGCAGGCAGGCGTTGCGATCTTCGAGGGCCTTGAGGGCGTAGTCGGATAGTGCCTGCGTGCCGAAACAAGCATAAGGCGCACAGCGGACATCGTTGCCACCCGCAACTGCGACCATATAGTGGAAGCAGGGAATGCCACGCTCGTGAACGGCGAGAATCGTACTGAAGGTGGAATGCGTATGGAGCACGACGTTGACGTCTTCGCGTGCTCGCAGAATATCGCGATGAAAGCGCCATTCGGATGAAGGCCGATGGTTGCCCTGGTAGTTCGCGGCAAAATCCATCGCGACAATGTCCTCTGGCTGCATCCGATCATAGGGCAGACTGGTAGGCGTGATCAGCATGCCGTTTGGAATCCGGTGCGAAAGATTGCCGGAGGTGCCCTGATTGAGACCGTTGCGATTCATCTCCCTGCAGGTATCGACAATGCCTTGGCGGAGATCGGCATGATTTTGGTCTGTCATGAAGCGGGCTCCGAGAAAGCGATCCAGGACTGGTATGCGGCGGAAAGGTCGCGCGGTTCGAACCCATCGTTGCTGAGTGATGTGACGGCTTCAAGTATCACGCTCGAAACCGGCAGCGTACGCGAGAACCGCCGCCACAGCAGCGCGGCGCCAAGCGCCGTTCCGTCCGGGGACCGACTCACCCAGACGCTCTGCGAGGATCGCAAGGTCGCAAGGCAGCGGGCGAAGGGCAGGTTTGCCGCAAAGCCGCCATCGATGACTATGCGCTTTGAGCTCTCGAGCGCATCAAGACAGCGGTTTGCGCTGAATGCTGCGTAGAGCACCGCCAATGCCTGCCATTCGGCAGGCGTTTCGGGGGGCGGCCCGATGACCCGTCCGCGGCGAGCAGCGCCCGGAAACAATCCATCATCGCCGATGAATGAGGGGAGCGCCAGGGTCCCCCTCGACAGCAGGGTGGGCAATGCGGCAAGGACGGCTGCATCAGAAGCACTATTTTCCCCGCGGATCAGGTCGTATTCGCGGCCGGTCGCGATCAATGTCGAAGGTGCATTCTCACCATCGACATCGATATTGAGAACCATCGCGCGCGCGCAATCGAGTTTGTCCAGGGGGAGGCCGCGCTGAAAGCCGATCATCCAGGTACCGGTCGATAGGATCGAGGCATCGGCCATGCCGGCGGCCTTGTAGCGGAACAGGTTGGCGTTGGAATCATGCACGCCACAGAGGATCTCGGTCGATTGCGCCAGGCCGGTGCGCCTGGCTACGGATTTCGAAACCGTCCCTAGCACCTCACCGGCGGGTACGCATTCGGGCAGCAGATGGCTCCAGCCGCGCTTGCGCATAAGAGAAGAAGGCTGACGGTGGATGAGGTCCCAGATATGGCTCTGGGCCGCGAGCTGCGAGATTTCACTGGCCGCACGTCCGCCAAGCCGCAAGGCGAAAAACTGCGCGGTGGTCAGATAGGTTTTTGCGCGGGCGAATTCGACGGGATACGCGCTCTCCTGCCACAGCAGCTGCTTTCCGAGCCGCATCGCGCCTCCGATTCCGCAAAACACCTCATCGAAACCGGGCGCGATCCGGGCATAGGCTTCATCGATTGCCGGCGGAGAGACGGCATCATAGTCCATCATCGGCAGCACTGGCGTATCACCGTCGACGAGAACCGCGCCGCATCCATGCGCAGCGACGATCACGGCGCCAATGGCATGGCGTTGAGACACGACGGCAAGGGTATCGAGAAACCACTCTTCTAACCCGACAAGGTCATAGGCGAGGTACGAGCCCTGAGTCATCGGCACATTTGGAAGCGCATGTGTTTCGAGCGGCCAGCCGTCCTCGCTCGCCACTAGCAGTTTGAGATTGGTCTTGCCAATGTCGAGAACTGCGATAAGGGGCGAGACGATCGAGCGCATCATCGCTGGCTACCGCGGCGCTTTTCCGGCGAAATGAGGAACCGCCGCGACGGCAATCAAGATTCCACCCCAGATCGCCAGCGTGAGGAATTGGCTGAGGTTCAGAAGGTTGAATGCCGAGGAGATCAGCTGAAGGATGATCAGGGCAAGCAACAGCCCGCCGACTTTGCCGAAGCCACCAAACGGATCGATGCCGCCGAGGACGGCCGCGAGAATGGTGACCAGCAGATAGCTCTCGCCGTATGCCGCGTTGGCCGAATTGAAACGTGCCAACATGACCACCGCTGCCACGCCCGCGAGCAAGCTGGAAAACACATAGAGTTTGAGGAGGACGGCGCGGGTATCGACGCCGGAGTAGCGGGTCGCCTTCTCGTTCGAGCCGATCATGTAAACCTTTGCCCCGAACGGCGTCGCGTTCAGCATGAGCGCGACGGGCAAGGCGCAGAACGCAAGTACGATCAGAGCAAAGGGTACCCCAAAAACCGTTCCATTGCCGATAAATACAATGGGCTCCGGAAATCCGGAGATGACGTTACCGCGCGACAGGCCGATCGCGAGGCCTTTGCAGAGCGTCATCGTGCCGAGCGTGGCCAGGATCGGCGAAACGCCGAGATAGGCGATGACAAAACCATTGAGGAGGCCGACCAATGCGGCCACTGCAAATCCTGCAGCGATCGCCAGCACCTGAATGCCGACCCAGGCAAGGCCCTCACTCCCCGGGATGTAGTGCGTCAGCAGGAACGCGATGGTCAGTCCGGACAGATTGGCGGTGGCGATGATGGAAAGGTTGAGTCCGCCGGATAGCAAGGCCAGCATCATCGCAAGTGAGAGGATGCCGAGTTCTGGCATCTGGAAAGCCATGGATTGCAGCGTGTTGACCGAGAAGAACCGGTCGCCGATCATGATCGCGAACACCACCCAGAGCGCGAGCAACAGCAGGATGAGGGTAGCGACCGTGCCGCCGCCGGCGAGGCTGACCATACGCCGGCGAAGTGAGAGGGCGGGCGCATTGCTCATCGGCGCGCGCTCCGGGTTCGCCGCTCTCGCTGCGACCAGGCGGTCGCTGAGACCGAAATGAGAATAACCAAACCGACGAAGAACGGCGACCAGTAGGACGAAACGCCCAGCAAAATGATTCCATTTTGGAGCACCGCGAGCAGTGTCAGGCCCAAAAACGTGCCGAGGACGGTACCGACGCCGCCCATAAGGCTGGCGCCGCCGAGCACGACGGCGGCGACCACATCAAGTTCCTTGCCGACCAGCACTGTCGGGGCAACGGACTGCGCGAGTTGTGCCTGGATCAGGGAGGCGATTCCGGCCATGATACCCATGTAGCAATAGACCAGTATGTTGAGGCCGAAAATGTGGAAGCCGAGCCGCTGCGCGGCATCGGCATTGCCTCCCATGGCATAGATTTGCCGGCCAATATTGGTTCGGTTAAGCAGGAGCCAGGTGACGAGAAACGCCAGCGCGAGCGCGAGGATCTGCAGGTTGACACCGTACGAGCTATCCTTGCCCCATTCGAATTCGAACCAGAATATCCCGGTCGCAAACCAGTCTGGCAACGAATAGATGTATTTGCCGCCGGTGAAGAAGATCAGAAGTCCATAGAAAATGTTCAGCGTTGCGACCGAAACGATGATCGATGGTATTCGAAGTTTCTGGATGAAGATTGCGTTGAGGGCACCGAGCGCACCGCCAATCCCAATCGCGATGGCGAAGACGCTGATCCAGTTCGCGCCGTAAGCATTGGCAAGCGAGAGTGCGACATATTGCGCCACCGATGCGGTCGCGGTGAATGAGATGTCGATTCCGCCGGCGATCAGCACGACCAGTAGTCCGAGCGCCAGGATGCCGACGAATGCGTAGGAGGTCAGCAGGTCAAACAGATTCTGCATGGTCAGGAATTGGGCATTCGCGAAGCCCAAGCTGGCGCAGAGCCCGAGGATTACCATCAGCAGCCAGAATTCATGGCTGCGACGAAACCTGCCGAATGATGCAATGCTTGATTCAGGCATTGACGGCCTGCCGAAGCGCATCTTCGGAAGTGGCTGCGGCAGCCACGTCGGTTGTCAAACGGCCTTCCCGCATCACCAGCACGCGATGACTATGATAAAGGACCTCGGGGATTTCGTCCGATATCATCAGCACCGCGACGCCGTCGCGGGCCAACCGCCGGATGATTTCATAAATTCCGTCCTTGGCGCTGATGTCGACGCCCACCGTGGGACTATCTAGGATAAGCACCCGCGGGTTGGTCGCCATCCATTTGGCGAGCACGACTCGCTGCTGATTGCCCCCGGAGAGGGTCTTTACCGCGTTGGCCGGGTTGGAGACCTTGATCCCGAGTTCAGCAACCCACCGAGCGACATGGCTCTGTCGCGCGCGTTCGGCAATCAGGCCGAATGCGCCAGCCAGACGTTCCAGCACCGTGAGCGTGACGTTCGCCGTGACGGACTGATGCAGGATGAGACCAAGCGTAAGCCTATCCTCGGATACATAGGCGATCCCTCGATGGATCGCCTCTGCATTTGTGCGGAGCGCGATCGGCCGCCCGTCAAGCACGATGGTGCCGCGATCGGACGGCTTCATGCCGAACAGCGACAGCGCGAGTTCGGTTCGACCCGAGCCGAGCAGACCGGTGAGACCCACCACTTCCCCGGCGCGCAACTGCAAGCTTACATCCTCATACTCACCCTCGCGGCCCAGACCCTTAACTTCCAGCACGACCGGGCCAGCAGCAAGCTCAGGCGCCCGTACCTCATACTCGAAGGACTTACCGGTCATCAGGTGGCTGAGTTTCCGCCCGTCGATTGTGTCTGCAGCAAAAGTACCGACTTTGGCGCCATCCCGCAGTACCGTTACGCGTTCGGCGATTTCAAGTACCTCGTCGAGACGGTGGCTGACGAAAACGACGCAGATGCCAGCACGCTTCAGCTCGCTCACGAGCGCGATCAGAGCGTTCACCTCGTGGCGGGTCAACGATGCCGTCGGCTCATCCATAATTAGGAGTTTGGCATCCGCAGCCAAGGCCCGGCAGATCGCGACCAGCTGGCGTCGGGCAATGCTGAGCTCTGAGACTTTCGCGTCCGGGTCGAACTCAACGCCGATCTTTGCCATTGTGGCCTTCGCGGTGGCGCGCATTGAGGCCCAGTTCACCGAATGGATGCCGCCAAGATGGTGCGCCATCGCGATATTCTCGGCGACGGTGAGGTTGGGGAACAGCGAAAGATCCTGGTAAATGACCTGAATGCCGCAATGCGTGGAGTAGACCGGATTTAGTTTGGGATATTCCTTGCCGGAAATTGCGATCCGGCCGCCAGGCTCCGCTGCCTCGACGCCCGAAATGATCTTGATCAGGGTGGACTTGCCGGAGCCGTTTTCACCGACCAGGCAATGCACCTCGCCGACTTCCAGAGTGAGATCGACGTCGCGGAGCGCGTGCACGCCGCCGAAGCGCTTCGATATGCCGGACATCTCCAGGAAAGTTGCCAAAGGTTCGCCTGCAATGGACCGTTCGATCGTGCGATCACTCGAGTGGTACCGCATTCCCGACCGGAAGGCCGGGAATGCAGCGCAATGAGGCGGGCTAAACCGGCGTCGGCCTAGAGCCCTCCGGCGATCAGCCCGTCGATGGTTTCCTTGTTGATGCGCATGATCTTGTCCACCTTGATCTGCTTTCCTGCGACGTCGACGGCTGCCTTGCCAAGACCGGGTACATCGACGCCATCCGTGATCGGCTTGCCATCGAGCACGAGTTTGGCCACCGCGACCATGGCGTAACCCGCATCGGTGGGATTCCACAGGAAACCTTCGCGGATCGTATCATCCGCGATAAGCGACTTCGCCTGGCTCGGCAGCACGGTGCCGACCACGGCGATCTTCTTGCCAAGGCGTTGCTGACGCACGGCATTTCCGGCCCCGATTGGTCCGTTCGAACCGAAGCCGAGAATACCACGCAGGTTCGGATAGGCCTTGATCACGTCGAGCGTCGTGCGTTGGCTGGTGTCGATCTCGTCGGCGCCGGGGAAGCGGTCGGCGACGAGCTTCATTTTCGGAAAATTCTTCTGCTGGTAGGCAATCGCGGCATCGGCCCATTTGTTGTGAAGCGGCGTCGTAAGAGTCCCGACATAGACTACATAATCACCTTCGCCGCCCATGTCCTTGGCGAGACGTTCCATCTGCACCTCGCCGAAGCGAACGGAGTCGATCAATTCCACATTCCAGTCACGGCCTTCCTGTTCCGGACCTTCATGCGTGATGACCTTGATTCCGGCGGCCTGGGCGCGCTTCAGCACGGGCTCGCAGACTTTTACATCAAGCGGCACCAAGCCGATCACGTTGACCTTCTTGGCAATCAGATCCTCAAGAAGCTTTACTTGCTGTGCCGGATCGACGTTCGCCGGGCCAACCATAGTGGCATTAATGCTGAAATCCTTCGCACCCTTCTGGATTCCCTTTTCAAGTGCGTTGAACCACGGAATTCCCGCGATCTTCACGACCGTGACCATTTCCTTTTGGGCTTGCGCAAAGGCAAAACCCGGAAAACCGGCACCGGCAAATGCGGCCGTACCACCGATCAGCTTGAGCGTCTGGCGTCTGTCCATTATTCCCTCCCAGGAAACTATCTTAGATTCCTCACCCTTGACCTGACAGTCGCTGGGCGGGAGCAGTCGAGCCTGTTCTTGCTGGGGGCAGAAAGTGTTGCCTGTCCAACCGCAGGACCTTGAGGGAGATTAGAGACCAGTGCTCCAGAACGTGTCAAGCAAGTGACATGTTCGCCAGCCAGCCACCATCGCAGTGCGATACCTGATTTCGCACATCGAGCTGCTGAGTGACCATCGGCGCTGCCGGTCAAAACGAACGGCAGACCTTCGACTGCGGAGCGGACATCCTCGCGGCTAATCAGCAGGCATTTCGTACCTGCTTGCGGCGTTCCCACAGCCATCATCTCGGCGAAGGAGCCACGCCAACTCCCCGGACGAAAGCATGTAGTCCCAGCTTCTGGCTTCAAAACCAAGCTTCAGCAAACGGGCTTCGTTCGGCTTCACGGAGCGAGTCACACTTTCCCTTGAGTGTCATTTTTTGCGTCACGCGTGTGGATGCGAGCGGCAATGACCAGCTTCGCCGTTGCACAATCCCTTGCCGCCCACGAACATCCGACTGTCATTGTTGCGTTTTCTGCTTCCCGCAATTGTGATCGGTCGGCGGTGCGTTCAAATCATGTGTTGCGGCCGAGCATCCGCGGTCGGCTTGTCAGCATCTCAGGTTGCGTGCCATCCTGGCCTGGCAAGCGCACGGGGAGTTCAATTCCCGGCATGGCCACGCGCCGCGATAGGGTGGAACACAAACGCTCAGGGAGAACGATATGGTGTGGACGCTTCGTCTGGCGGGGCTGGCGTGCGCCGGCTTGCTGCTGTCCTCGGTGGGTGCTCTGGCAGGTCCTAAGGTCGTCTCCGGCCCCGGCGCCGATCCCGCCTGCTTCAAGCCATGGTCGTCCGAGACCAAATTCTTCAAATGGCCCAAGAAAGCGGGACCCTATAGGATCGCGCTGGTCAACGGCTTCGTCGGCAATACCTGGCGCATCCAGATGGTGAAGACTGCCAAGGCTTTCGCCGACCAGCCGGGTATCAAGGAGAACATCAAGGAGTTCAAGGTCGTCTCCACGGGGACCGATGTCGCAGCGCAACTCGGCGCGATGGAGGACTTCATCAACCAAGGCTTCGACGCAATCGTCACTATTGCGGTCGCGCCCGATGGTTTTGATCGCATCATCCGTCTTGCCGACAAGAACAACGTCGTGGTGGTGCCGTTCGACAACGTCCTCGACACCGACAAGGTGATGATGGTCAACGAGGACCAGAAGGAAATGGGCCGCATGTCGGCCAAATGGCTGATCGACGAGAGCGGCAAGAAATCCGGCGACATCCTCGAAGTCCGCGGCCTGCCGGGAAACTCAGTCGACCGCGACCGTCATCTCGGTTTCCGCGAGGTCATGGAATCGCCAGGCAACAGCTTCAAAATCACCGAGGTAGTTGGTAATTGGGACACCGGCACCTCTCAGAAGGTGACTGCGGACGCGCTGGCCGTGCATGGCCATTTCGACGGAGTATTCACCCAAGGCGGATCCGACGGCACTGTGCAGGCGCTGATGGCTGCCAAGCATCCCTTTGTGCCGATGTCGGGCGAGGGCGAAAACGAGTACCGCAAGCAGATCGCCGATCACGCCAAGGACGGATTGAAGGGCATGTCCTACGGCCAGTCGCCAGCACTGGTGGCGATCGCGACCAAGGCGGCGATCTCGGCGTTGCAGGGCAACGTCATGCCGCAGCTGATCTCGATCCCGATTCCAGTTGCGACCTACAAGGATCTCAAGCCGGGCACGAATTACTGGCCTGAGCTCAATGCCAACTTCTTTGCGCCGAACCAGTTCACACCGTGCGGCGTGAATTTCACTGCGCCGGAGATCATGTCGCAGAGCGAGAAGAACACCCAGTGACGGCTCCAGCGATGTCTCTGTCACGGCCCGGCATTCGCCGGGCCGTCGTTGCGTGAAGGCCCGGCCATGCCGGCTGCTGACCCGACGCAATCCGCCTTCCTGGAGCTTGCCGGCATCTCCAAGCGCTATGCCGGCGTTCGCGCGCTGGAAGGGGTCGATCTAGCCTGCGAGCGCGGCAAGATCCACGCCGTGCTGGGCGAGAACGGCGCCGGCAAGTCGACCCTGATCAAGATCATTGCCGGCGTGGTGCAGCCCGACAGCGGCCGCATGCGCCTCGCGGGGAGCGAGGTCAGCTTCGCCACGCCGTCGGCGGCGAATGCGGCCGGTGTCGTCTGCATCTTCCAGGAGCTATCGCTGATGCCCGACCTCTCGGTCGCGGACAACATCTCCATTGCATCCCCGCCGCGGCGGTTCGGCCTGATCGATGCGAAAGCCCAGCGCCGCCGCGCCGAAGAGCTTTTGGCCGAGATCGGCTGTGAGGACGTCAATCCCCTGAGGCACGTACGCGATCTGCCCCTGTCGAGGCGCCAGGTGGTCGAGATCGCGAAGGCGCTCGGCAAGCGGCCGCAGTTGCTGATCCTCGACGAGGCGACATCGGCACTGACGAGCGCCGATGTGGAGAAGGTTTATGCCATGCTGGCACGGCTCAAGGCCGAAGGCGTCGCCATCCTGTACATCTCGCACCGCATGCACGAGGTTGAGGCGCTCGCCGACCGCGCTTCGGTGTTTCGCAATGGCCGCCATATCGAGACCTTCAACATGGGTGTGCGCTCGACCGCCGAAATCGTCCAGCTCATGATCGGGCGTGACATCGCGGCCCAGTACCCGCCCAAGCCGGTGCGCAATACTGCGAAGCCGGTGCTGGCGGTCGAGAATCTATCCTGGGAAAAGCATCTCGACCGCATCTCGCTGAGCGTCGGCGCCGGCGAGATCGTAGGCCTGGGCGGCCTCGACGGTCAGGGCCAGAAGTCGCTGCTGCTCGCTCTGTTCGGCGTTTTGCGCGGCGTCACCGGCCGCTTCACGGTGGCCAACCGTGAGGTGCGTCCCGGCTCCCCGGCGGCGGCAAAATCGGTCGGCATCGCGCTCGTGCCTGAGGACCGCAAGACCGAAGGACTGATGCTGCCGATGTCGATCGCGGACAATCTCGCGATCGCATCGCTCGACGCCCTCTCCACTGGCCCATTCATCGAAGCTGGCAAGGAACGCACCGCGATCCAGCGGGCCATCACGCGGCTGCAGATTAAGTTGGGCGCAGCGAGTGATGCGGTCTCGACGCTATCGGGCGGCAACCAGCAGAAGGTGGTGCTCGCCAAATGGCTGATGACCGATCCGCGCATCATCCTGCTCAACGATCCCACGCGCGGCATCGACGTTGGCACCAAGCAGGAGCTGTACCGGCTGATGCGCGAACTCGCCGACCAGGGCGCCGCGATCCTGTTCTACTCGACCGACTATGACGAGCTGATCGGCTGCTGCGACCGCGTCGTCATCATGTATGATGGCCACATCGTGCGCGAGCTCGAGGGCGACGACCTCACCGAGACCAACATTGTCGCGAGCTCCCTGAATATCGACACCGATGCCGCAGCGGGGGCCGCGCATGCTTGACGATTTCGCGATCAGGATCCGCCAGAACATCGGTCTTGTCACCGCCATCCTGTTATTCTGCGCCCTCTACATTCTCTACAACGTCGCGCATCCCCGGGGTTTCTCCCCCGCCGTGTTAGTGCAAAATGGCGACGAAATCTTTGCGCTCGCCATGCTGGCGATGGCACAGACCGTGCCGGTCTTGATGTCAGGGCTCGATCTCTCCGTCGGTGCGGTCATGACCATGGTCGGCTGCTTTGCGAGCTACCTCCTGACCGGCACGGCAGGCGGTGCGCCGCTGCATCTCGAGCTCTTCGGTGTGCATCTCGGCCTCGGCACTTTTCCAGGCGGCGTGAGCGGCATTCTGCTTGGGATCGCCGTGTGCCTTGCGATCGGCACGGCTGCCGGACTTATCAACGGCTGCGTCGTCGTCTATGGGCGCATCCAGCCGATCATCGCGACGCTTGCGACCGGCGCGGTCTATATCGGCATTGCGCTGTTCCTGCGTCCGACCCCGGGCGGCAAGATCGACGAGGATCTGAACTGGGCGCTGACTAACTCGCTGGGCGATTTCGCCTCGACCGTGCATATCTTCGACGACGGCGCGGCTGCCTGGTTTGGGCCGTTCGCCTGGATTCCGGTGCCCTTTGTGCTTCTCGTTCTCATTCCGCTCCTGGTATGGGTGCCGTTCCGCCGCTCCGGTCTCGGCCGCGCCGTCTATGCGATCGGCTCGGCCGAGGGCGCGGCTTATATGTCCGGCGTTCCGATCGAGCGCGCCAAGATCGCCGCCTTCACGCTCGCGGGCTTCTTCGCCGGCTGCGGCGGTCTCTTCCTCGCCATCCAGACTTCGTCAGGGAATGCCGACATTCCGCAGGCCGGCGCCTATACGCTCAACTCCATCGCCTCCGTGGTGATCGGCGGCACTTCGCTGCTCGGCGGGACCGGCAGCGCGATCGGGTCGATTTTCGGCGCCATGGTCTTGCGCGTGATTTCCTTCTTCTTCCGCATCTTCGACATTGCTCCTCTTTTGCAGCCGCTGTTCGAGGGCGTGATCCTGCTCACCGCCGTCAGCATCGGCGCGTTGGGTGTGCTGCGCGTCAAAAACACGCTGGAGCTGTTCAGATGACGACGACCTCATTCGGCCTCTCGCGCGACAGTCGCCCGATCCTGATTGCGGCGCTGTTCATCCTCGTCATCCTCGTCGCGGGCACGGTTTACACGTTCGCCCGTTTCGGCAGCGCTCCCCTGTTGTCGCCAGCCTATCTGCTGCAGCAATTGCAGATCGGCGCGTTCCTCGGCATCGTCTCCGCAGGGATGATGATCGTGATCCTAATCGCGCAGATCGATCTGTCGGTGCCCTGGACCCGCCGCGGCCATGATGGCGACCTCGGTCGGCGGTCCTCTCGCAATTCCGGTCGGGCTCAGCATCGGCGTTCTGGTCGGCCTCGTCAACGGCATCGGGGTCGCTTACTTGCGCGTGCCATCGATGATCTTCACACTAGGGGTGAACGCCGTGATGCGCGGCCTAATGGTCGGGCACACCGGCGGCTACGCGCCACAAACGGCGGCGACCGACCCGATGCGGCTGTTGGCCAGCGACCGCACGCTCGGCATCCCCAATGCCCTGTTCGTCTGGGCCGCGGTGTCTGCGCTGGTTGTCCTCATCCTGCAGCGCATGGCGCTCGGCCGCTACATCTACGCCATCGGCAACAAGGAGGCAGCGGCCTATCTCGCCGGTGTCAACACGCGTCGCGTCACGGCGGTCTGCTTCGTCCTCTGCGGCCTTGCTGCCGCGCTCGCCGGCGTGCTCCTCGCCGGCTATTCCACCAAGGCCTACCAGGGCATGGGCGACGCCTATCTGCTGCCCTCGATCGCCGCCGTTGTGATTGGAGGCACCAACATCCTCGGCGGCCGCGGCCGCTATCTCGGCACGCTGATCGGCGTCGTCCTGATCGTGCTCCTGAACAGCGTACTGTCAATCATGGAGATGCCGGAGGCAGGCCGCCAGGTGATCTACGGCCTCGTCATCATCTTCATGCTGCTCGTCTATGGCCGCGGCGAGCGCGTCACGAGCTAGATGGCCGGGCCCGCCGAGCCCGCCTTCCTTTACGAATTGGAAACCATCGCAAATGATCCGAAAATTTTAGCGAAACGAACTGCCTTGCTCGGCGTCGTATCGGCGGAGACCACGCATCATGACCGAATCGAGCTCAGAGACCAGCAAGTCCGGATCGCGCGCTATCGCTTCCTGGAGCGCGAGGTGACCGATCCACTGGCCATACGCCTGCTTCATGCCATCATCGAGGAACTCGAAACTGATCTGCGGAGCGGCGGGGGGCCGGCGGCCCGCAAAAGCAGCGGCAGAACAGTTGAGGATGGCGCCACACGCCGCCCCGCAACGCGTTTTCCCTTACACGGCCGCGCGCGTATTGAGGAAGATCGAATACAGCGAGGTCTGTCCGCAAATGTAGAGGCGGTTGCGCTGCGGACCGCCGAAACAGACATTCGCCACGATCTCGCCGATCGGAATCGTGCCGATATGGGTCCCGTCGGCTGCGTAGCAGAACACGCTCCGTCCCGCCGACGTCCAGATGTTGCCATGGATGTCGCAGCGAAACCCGTCATAGAGCCCGTCGGGGCAGGCGGAAAACAGCGACGACTCAGCGACCTTGTTTCCCTGCACCTTGTAGGACCAGATCGTCGCGGGCAGCCCGTCGACGTGGGTCGCGCCGGTATCGGCGACATAAAGCAACTTTTCGTCTGGCGAGAACGCCAGTCCGTTCGGCTGCACGCGGTCCGAGACGACGAGGGTGATCTCGCCGCCCGCTGGATCGATCCGGTACACATTGGCGGCGCCAATCTCGGATTTGGTCTGCTGGCCCTCGTAGTCGCTGTCGATGCCGTAGGTCGGATCCGAAAACCAGACCGAGCCGTCCGATTTCACCACGACGTCGTTGGGCGAGTTCAGCCGACGCCCCTCGAACTGGTCGGCAAGCACCGTGATGGAGCCGTCATGCTCGGTCCGGGTGACGCGGCGCATGAAGTGCTCGCAAGTGACCAGCCGCCCCTCGCGATCGGTCGTATTGCCGTTCGAGTTGAAGCTAGGCGAGCGGAACACCGACACCGATGAATCGGTCTCGTCAAAGCGCATCATCCGGTTGTTCGGAATGTCGGACCAGATCAAATAGCGGCCGGCCGGAAAGTAAGCGGGGCCCTCGGCCCAGCGGCAGCCGCTGGTGAGCTTTTCGAGATTGGCGTGACCGAAGACCAGGCGTGCAAAGCGCGCATCGTGCGTGACATAGGCGAGCATCGTCCCTCCTTGTTGCCGCAGGTCATGAGGCGCGCCCGCGTGCTGGTTTCCGCTATTCCTAGCAACTCGATCGTATCAGCGGAACAGCTTTGCGCAGCGGGCTCATTCTTCGCGTTGACACGCGGCGGCAAATACATAGGCTGCGCGTCGCTGCCAAATGAGACCAGCGCGCGATTGAGGCGCGGAGAAGGGAGAGCAATCCACCATGGTTTCGCAATCAGCTTTGCCGCGCCGCACACTTGGCCGGACCGGGCTCGAAGTCTCGATCCTCGGGTTCGGAACCGCACCGCTCGGCGATCTCTTTCTCGAGCTCGACGACCAGACTGCTATTGCTGCCGCAAGCCGCGCCTTCGAACTCGGCATCAATCTGCTCGATACATCGCCCCACTATGGCAATGGCCTGTCGGAGCATCGTTGCGGAACGGCGCTCCGGCGCGTGCCGCGCAAGCACGTGGTGCTTTGCACCAAGACCGGTCGCTGGATGGATCCGTTTCACCAGCCGGAGACTCGGTCCGGATTTGTCGGCGGACAGCCGCACCGGGCCGTCGTCGACTATTCCTATGACGGCACCATGCGCTCGCTCGAGCAGTCGCTGTTGCGGCTTGGCACCGACCGGATCGACCTGTTACTGATCCATGATGTCGATGTGTGGACCCACGGCAACGACGCGATCGAGGACCGGTTTCGCGAAGCGATGTCCGGGGCCTATGTAGCGCTCGACAAGCTTCGTTCCGAAGGTGTGGTCGCGGGTATAGGGATCGGCGTCAACGAGGCCGAGATGTGCGTGCGCTTTGCGCAGGCCGGATCCTTCGAGGTGATGCTGCTCGCGGGGCGCTATTCGCTGCTGGAGCAGCCGGCGCTCGAGGAGTTCATGCCGCTTGCGCTGAAGCAGGGCATCGCGGTGCTGCTCGGCGGCGTCTTCAATTCGGGGATTCTGGCGACGGGCGCTATCAAAGGCGCCAAGTACAATTATCAGGATGCGCCGCCGCAGGTCCTGTCGAAGGTTGCCGAAATCCAGCGTATCTGCGCAGCTCATGACGTAGCGCTGCCGACGGCCGCTCTACATTTCGCGCTCGGTCATCCCGCGGTCGCGAGCGTGGTGCTCGGGGCGCATAATGCGCAGGAGGTCGAGCGCAACGTAGCAGCGCTGACCACCACAGTGCCAGCCGCACTCTGGAGTGATCTCAAGGCCGCTCGCCTGCTGGAATTGGAAGCGCCTGTTCCGGCGTAGACCGGATGAATATGCTTGAATCGGTACAAGCCGAGGACTCGGATCACCTCTCTGCGCGGGAGAGGTGCGCCGCAACGGCCGGCCCTAGTTGATCTCACTAAATGGCTCGCCGCTACTTCCCAGCACCCGGTCGCCATCAGGCAGAAACTCCATTTATCCTCTTGTCCAATTGGTGGAGCCGGCTCAAGCTGGAGCTTGCTGTGCCAAAGCAGCAAGCCCGAGAGAGCTGCTTGTGAAAACCATACCGAAGTGTCAACGAGCGCACTCACTCGCGTCATGGAACGCGCGTCGCTGAGCGCCCGCAGTCTGAGCACGCATTTGTTCTCGTAGCGCGACGGAATGCTCGATCGCCTGTCGTGCGCGGTCCAGCAATTCCCGAGGTTCGACGCTAAACGGCCGGTTCATTGGCTCCGTTGTTTTGCAGGCGGGAGCACATTCAGGCTCTCTGCCACCGGAAGCCCGCGGATGCCCTTGCCGGACTTTCCAATGCGAGACTGCACGATGAGCTGCGATTGCGGTCATCTCAAATTGCAGGCGGCGGCGGCTGGATAGCATCGCCACTCCGATTCAAGTTCGTCACCGAACGAGAGCAATACTTTGTTGGGCGAATGACAGGTTGACCGACGCACCGGCCTCCGGAAGCTCATTGGTCTGCCGACTGATGACAAAAAGCTCGCCGATCGGCGTCGAGACGATCATCTCGACGTGATCGCCGAGGTAAGAGGATTTTATAACTGTTCCCGCAAGGCCATCGCCGAGCAAGATGCCGTGTGGTCGAATCGCTGCTTTTGCCAACCCCGGAGTGAGGCCGCGCGCCGGAAGCGTCAGGCGGAGCGGCCCCAGCATGACCTGCGCCTGCCCGTCCTGCACCGCGTCGATCGTCACCTCCACAAGATTGGCATCGCCGATGAAATCAGCGACGAAGCCGTTCGCCGGAGCCTCATAAATCTCGCGCGGCGAACCTTGCTGCGCGATCTTCGCGTTTGACATCACGATGATGCGGTCGGAGACGGCGAGCGCCTCCTCCTGATCATGCGTGACATAGGCGACGGTGAGCTTCAGCGACTGCTGGAGCTCGCGGATTTCCTGCCGCACCCTGCGCCTGAGCTTGGCATCGAGATTGGAAAGCGGCTCGTCGAAGAGCAGCACATGAGGTTCCAGCACGAGGGCGCGCGCCACGGCGACGCGCTGCTGCTGGCCGCCGGACAGCTCGGCCGGATAGCGCTTCTCGAAGCCCTTAAGCCCGACTAGAGCGAGCTTCTCCAGCGCCATTGCCTCGGCCTGCGCCCTGCCCAGGCCCTTCACCGTCGGCCCATAGGCTGCGTTCTCCAGCACACTCATGTGCGGGAACAGCGCATAGGACTGGAACACCATGCAGACATCGCGGTCCGCCGCTGAGAGTCGTGTTACATCCTTGCCGCCGATCAGGATATGCCCCTCGCTGGCGATCTCGAGCCCGGCGATCATGCGCAAGGTTGTCGTCTTGCCGCAGCCGGAAGGCCCGAGCAGCGTCACGAGCTCGCCCGCATGGATCGTGAAACTGACATCGTCCACCGCCGTCACCGCGCCGTAACGCATGCTGACATGGCTGAACTCCACGGAGGCGGGTCTGGATTTGAGCATGGCGAGTCCTATGTGGCGGGCTCGGCGGCCGAGGTCGCAAGCGCGACGGGCCTGCGGCCGAGCTTGCGCTCGCCGACGCCGAATTGGATGAGCGCGATACCCGCCGCCATGACGACGATGAGCACCGAGGAGTAGGCGATAGCGAGGCCGAACTCGCCGGCCTCGACCCTTCCGACGATGTAGGCGGTGGAGAGGTTGTACTCGGCCGACACGAGAAAGATCACGGCGCTGACCGAGGTGATGCTGCGCACGAAGCTGTAGGTCAGCGCCGCGACGAGAGCAGGCTTGAGCAACGGCAGCACCACACGGCGCAGTGTGGTGAAGCTGCGCGCCCGCATCGTCGTCGAGGCCTCGTCAAGGCTTTTGTCGATCTGGACCAGCCCCGCAATGCCCGCGCGCACGCCGACAGGCATGTTGCGGAAGACGAAGGCGAGCACGAGGATGAGGCCCGTCCCGGTGATCTCGATGGGCGGCACATTGAAGGCGAGGATATAGGCGACGCCGAGCACGGTGCCGGGAATGGCGAAGCTCAGCATGGTCGTGAATTCGAGCAACCGTCGGCCGACGAAGCATTGCCGAGTGAGCAGATAGGCGGTGAGCAGGCCGATCATTGCCGTCAGGGGTGCCGAGATCGCAGCGATCTTCAGCGTTGTGAACAGGGAGGGCCAGGCCGCGCCTTCAAAGAACAAGCCATGGCTGAAATCGACCGCGAAGCCGGTGCGGTAATGCTCCATCGTCGGCGTATGATCGCGGCCCATCGTCTTGACGAAGCCGCCGATCAGGATAACCGCGTAGATCACCGCCGTCAGCACGACCCAGGGTATGATGATCGCGGCGGAGAGCACGGTGACGGAGGTGGGTAGCTTCGCCGGAATGCCCGCTTCACCCTTGCCGGACACGGTGGTGTAGCTCTTTCCGCCGAGCCAGCCCTGCTGTAGCCAGAAGGCGCCGAGCGTGAAGACGAGCAGTACGATAGCCAGCACGGCCGCCATACCCTGATTATGTGCGGCGCCGACCACGGCAAAGAAGATCTTTGTCGAGAGCACTTCGAAATTGCCGCCGAGTACGAGAGGGTTGCCGAAATCGGCCAGGCTTTCGACGAAGCCGAGCAGAAAGGCGTTGGCGAGCCCCGGCCGCAGCAGCGGCCAGGTCACGGAGCGGAACGTCGGCCAATGCTTGGCGCCAAGCGTCTGCGCCGCCTCTTCGAGGCTCGGTGCGATGCCCTGGACCACACCCATCAGGACGAGGAAGGCGATCGGGGCGAAGGCCAGCACTTGCGCCAGCAGCACGCCTGGCAGACCGTAGATCCAGCGCGAGCGTGGGATGCCGAACCATTCGGACATCAAGCCGGTCACGGCGCCGGAACGGCCGAAGAGCAGGATGAGTGCAAGGCCGATGACGAAGGGCGGCGTGATGATCGGCAGCACCGTCATCGCGCGCATCAGCCGTTTGCCCGGCATCGCCGTGCGCAACACGAGCAGCGCGCAGGCGAGGCCCAGCAGCGTGGTGATGAGGCCGGTCGGCACGCCGAGGGTCAGCGTATTCCAGGCGACGCCGCAGGCAATGCCGCCGCCTACGCAGCCCAATCCCCAGATCGTCGAGGACAGCAGGCGGTCGGCGAATTGGCCCAGCGCCCACCCGCCATTGGCGTCGACCAGCGCACTGCGCAGGATCGTCGCTACCGGCAGGAAGATGAAGAGGCCGATCAGCAGCACCACGACACCGATGGTGGATGTGGTGAAAAGATCGCCCCGACAAAAGCCGCGATAAGCCAGGCCGTGGCAGAGCAGCAAGAGAAGCGAGAACAGCGTCAGCAGCGCGCCGAAACCCATGCCTGGCTGCGCGGCGCCTGCGCCACCGAGCAGCGCAGCGAGCCAGGGAATGCCCTGGTCAGGCAGCGTAACCGCAAAGCCTTGTGCGAAGAACGCGACGAGACCGAACAGCCCGGCGGCGATCAGTGCCCGGCCGCTAAATGTGGTCTCGACACGGACAGCGAGGGGAGTCGCCGCGAAAAGCGCGATGCCGATCGGCCAGAGCCACGGCGCTGCGCCGGATATCGCAAGCGCCAGCGCCGTGCCGGCCCGCCCGAACGGATAGCCTGCAAGGTTCCACCCTTCCGGCAGGTACCAGGGCACGAGCATGTCGCCCAGCCAGCCGAACAGCAGAGCAAGCCGTGTCGAAGGGCGCATCGGGTCTCTCCGCAGCCGGCGCTATTTCGGCAGCGCCTTGACGTCCTTGTCCCACTTTGTCAGCAGCCGCGTGCGCTCGGCCGACGAGCCGTATTTGACGAAATCGTAGTTGATCAGCTTCATGTCGCTCATCTTCGGCGCCTGCGGCGGCACCGGCGCGTTCTTGTTGGATGGCACCTGATACGACTTCGCGGGGGCGGCAAGCGCCTGCGCGGCGGGGCTCAGCGCCCAATCGTAGAACTTCTTGGCGTTCTCCAGATTACGTGCGCCCTTGACGATCGACATCGAGCCGATCTCGTAGCCTGTGCCCTCGCATGGCGCGACGGGCTTGATCGGGTCGCCCTGCACCGCGAAGACGACGGCATCGTGGATGAAGACGATGCCGACGGCGGTTTCGCCGAGGCTCGCCGCCTTGGCCGGCGCGGCGCCGGACTTGGTGTACTGGCTGACGTTCTTGTGCAGGGCCTTGAGATAATCGAAGCCCTTGTCCTCGCCCATCAGCTGCACGACCGTGGCAAGCAGGGTATAGGCGGTGCCGGAGGAGTTCGGGTCGGCGACCTGCACGTCATCCCTAAGCTTGGGATTGAGCAGATCGGTCCAGCATTTGGGCTCCGGGATGCCCTTGGCCTTGATCTGTTCGGTGTTGTAGCCGAAGCCGAGCGCGCCGGCATAGATGCCGATCGAGCGCTGGTTCGCCGCTTTCCACTGGTTTAGCGCCCAGTCGTGCAGATCCTTGTTGGCGGGAGATTCGTATTCGAGCGTCAGCCCCTCTTCAGCCGCCTGAAGATGCGGGTCGCCGGTGCCGCCCCACCAGATGTCGCCGCGCGGGTTCGAGGCCTCCGCCCTGAGCTGCGCATAGACCTCGCCGGCAGATTTCCGCGTCATCGCGACCTTGATGCCCGTCTCCTTTTCGAAAGTGGTGGACATCGCGCGGCACCATTCCTCCTGTACGCCGCAATACATGACGAGCGAGCCCTGGGCCGACGCCGGCGCAGATGCCGCTCCCGCAGCCAGGATGCCGGCACCGAACAGCACTCTGAAAGTCAGGGATCTCAAAAACATGGTCCACCTCCCCGGAACGAGAACTTCATGTTCTTCGCAATTGGCTGCGACGGTGGAGCCTCCAACGCCCCAAAGCAATAGTTGTTGCGCCGACTAGGTAATTCCCGTGATTTCGCTGAGCTGCGATGCCAGCGCCGGCGTGCAGCACAAGATCGGGTTGCCCTTGCTGATGCCGTCTCCGGCGAAGAAGTCGTTGATCCAGCCACCGGCCTCGCCAACGATCACAATGCCGGCGGCGACGTCCCAGGCGTTGGTATGCAACTCGGCGTAGGCCTCGGTGCGCCCGTTCGCGACATGACAGAGGCCCAAAGTGCCAGAGCCCGAGCGCTTGATCGAGCAGCCGGCGGAATGACCACGGCTGATCACGTTGAGATAGCGCCGCGAAGGCACACGGGTCGACCAGCCCAGTTCGACATAAGCGCGTGCGATGTCATCGGCGCCCGAGACGGCGATCGGCTGCCCGTTCAGCGTCGCGCCCTGGCCTCGCTGCGCGACATAGAGCTCGTCCAGTGAGGGTGCGGCGACGATCCCGATCGTCGGCGCGCGGTTGAGCAGGAAGCCGATGGAGATGCACCAGTTGCGATCGCCACGCGCGAAGTTCGAAGTGCCGTCGATTGGATCGATGATCCAGACCGCATCGCTGGCATTGCCGCCGCCTTCCTCGCCGATCACCGTGTCGCCGGGGAAAAGCTCTGCCAGCCGTGCACGCAAAAAGTCCTCGACGGTGCCGTCGGCGATGGTGAGCCAATCCTGCGCTCCCTTCATCGTGACGCCGAGGCTTTCCTTGCGGCCGAAATAGTCGAGCGCGATGCGCCCCGCCTCGGCGACGAGGCCCTGGGCCGCGTAGCGGCGCAGCAGCAGTTCGGCCGGAGTCATCGTCAGGCGGCCTTGATGGCGACAGGGCCGCCAGTGCGGGCCGATTCGGTGGCCGCGTCGGCGAGCATCTGGGCGCGCAGCCCGTCGAGGCCGGTCGGAGAGGGCGCAGCCTTGCCAGCACACGCATCGATGAAAGCAGCGAGTTCGGCGCGATAAGCGGCGGCATAGCGTTCGAGGAAGAAGTTCTGCACCGGATCGGCACGGAAGCCCTGGCTGGTAGCGATCTCGACGGTCGTCTCGTGGATGTTGCCGGCCCTCAGCATTCCCTTCGAGCCATGCACCTCGATGCGCTGGTCGTAGCCGTAAGTGGCACGGCGCGAATTCGAAATCTGTGCGATGCGCCCGCTCGCCGTCTTCATCAGCACGGCGGCGGTATCGACGTCGCCAGCGTCGCCGATGGCCTTATCCACCAGCGCCGAGCCGAGCGCAAAGACCTCGATCGGCTCCTCCGCCAGCAGAAAGCGCGCCATGTCGAAATCATGGATCATCATGTCGCGGAAGAGACCGCCCGAGCGTTTCACATAGTCGACCGGCGGTGGTCCGGGATCGCGCGAGATGACGCTGACGATCTCGATCTCGCCGGCCTGGCCGCTGCGCAGCCGCTTCTCCAGCGCCGCGAAGTTCGGATCGAAGCGGCGGTTGAAGCCGATCATCAGAGGCTTGCCCGTTTTCTCGACCGTGGCCAGGCAGCGGCGAATGCGGCCCGAATCGAGATCGACTGGCTTCTCGCAGAACACCGCCTTGCCAGTCGAGACTGCGGCTTCGATCAGGTCGGCATGCGTGTCGGTCGGCGTGCAGATCAGGATGGCGTCGATGCCGGAATCGCTCATGATCGCATCCGCATCGGCCACTTTCGCGCCTGCAGCCTGCGCCAGCGAGGACGCGGCCTCGCTCGAGGCGTCGGCCACCGCGACGAGCCGTGCATCGCCGCGCGCCGCGACATTGAGACCGTGAATGCGCCCGATCCTGCCGGCGCCAAGGAGTCCAAACCGCATTGTCATCATCATGTCCGTCTAAGACGTTCCGGTGCATATCAGTGAGGGGCACCGCAGATGTTCTGGTCGAAGTCGAAGTGTGCGGCGGTGATCAAACCGGATTCGTCGCTGGCGAGGCAGGCGACTGCCTTGGCGACTTCGCGCCCGCAGGCCGATCTCGGCGCATTCACGGCCATTGGCTTCGCCGACGCCCTGTGTGCCGCCGGTGACGACGGCGGTCGCACCATCGGGATCGTGACTGTAGGCGCTCGCTTTAGCCAGTTCGAGGCACTCCCTAGATGGCATATTTTCTTTGTCTTGCTTGACTATTGGAATAAGCATTCCATTCTCTGCGCCGCCAAGTCAAGGTCAGAGCGTGCTCTCTCGATGTCCCCGCCGCGTCACAGGACCGTATCAGATCGGACTACCACGCATTCGCGACAGAGTTGCGCGAGCGCGCGCTCGTTTCCGAAGCG
This sequence comes from Bradyrhizobium sp. 142, assembly GCF_023074015.1. Classification (NCBI taxonomy): domain Bacteria; kingdom Pseudomonadati; phylum Pseudomonadota; class Alphaproteobacteria; order Hyphomicrobiales; family Nitrobacteraceae; genus Bradyrhizobium; species Bradyrhizobium sp. 142. The sequence continues at coordinate 660 of NZ_JADPKQ010000376.1, read as the reverse complement.
GCTTCGGCAGTTGGCCGATGTCGTGAAACCCAATTGGTGGAAGCTCGACGCAGGCCGCCTCGAGGACGAAGGCGCGCTCAGCGCGATGATGGAATATTTCGGCCGACTGGTCCAAGCCGGGCCGCGCGGCTGAGTGGGAGCGAGTGATGGCGACGATCAGGCTCACCATGGCGCAGGCGCTCGTCGCCGCGATGGCCGCGCAGAGGACGGTGATCGACGGGCAGGTCCAGCCGCTGTTCGCCGGTGTGTGGGCGATCTTCGGGCACGGCAATGTAGCGGGTCTCGGCGAGGCGCTGTATGCCGCGCGCGATCGTCTGCCAACCCTGCGCGCGCATAACGAACAGGCGATGGCACATGCCGCGATCGCCTTCGCCAAGGCCTCGCGCCGCCGGCGCATGATGGCGGTGACGAGCTCGATCGGCCCCGGTGCGACCAATATGGTGACGGCCGCTGCAGTCGCTCACGTCAATCGCCTGCCGGTACTGCTGTTGCCGGGCGATGTCTTCGCCGGGCGCCGCCCGGATCCGGTGCTGCAGCAGATCGAGGATTTCGGGGACGGTACTGGACTGCACCCCTGGAATGAGACACGATAATTTCTGTGACAGGCTCATTTCGAGGATGACCTGTGGCAGCAAAAGCAAAGAACCGTCAGTTTCCGAC
>NZ_JADPKQ010000064.1:0-25515 GCF_023074015.1 Bradyrhizobium sp. 142 | reverse complement strand
CTTGAGCCGGCCATGCCGCTCCAGCGAAGGCAGCAACGTCGGAATCATTACCCGGAGCCGCTTGCCGCAGATCCGATCCGAGGCCTCCCACAGCGCCACTAGCGCATCCCTGATAGGGGCGCCATAGGTCGGCTTTCGCTGCCGCCGGGCCTCCGGCGAAATTGCGACATGGCTGGCCAGCGCCCGAACCGCGTGCTTGCGATGCCAGCCCGTCACCGCGCAAAGCTCGTCGAGAATGCGCCCCTTATCTGCCCGCCCTGCTGATCGATAGCGGTCTACCACCGCCGCCGTGATCTCGCGCCGCGCACCCACGCTGATCCGTCCTGCCATCGGCGACACCGATCCGATTCGGTATCGCGGCCCCACTCCTGACGGTCAGTTCTCCGGTAACATTCTTGATGAGGCAATGCGCATCGCGTCCCAATCAGGCAAAGTTTAGCGCGAGGATTCGACAAGCCTATCAGGGCAAATGTGCGTTTACTGGCTGCACCACAGCAGAAGCGCTCGAAGCAGCCATATCAAGGTCGAAAAAGGGCGAGACGACAATAACCTACGAAATGGAATCTTGCTTCGGGCTGATGTCCATGCGCTTTTTGATGAAGGCCTGATTGCCCTGACCCTAGATGGAAACGAGTCGAAATTAGCAGTAGGCTTTCAGACATAACCTACGATTTCCTGCGAACAAGGGAGGTAGCGCAACCGAGGAACGAGGGCCCATCGGAAGAGAACATCCGTCATCATCGACTGAGATTTGGATTTCATTGTTCGTGAAGCAACAGTCTGCTACCAGCCGCGGACGGCCCTGTTTGGCTAACCCGCTTTGCGGAGCTGACAAGCCTGCGGACGCGCGTGACTTGCCCGACACGGGCACCCGCCGCCTCCCCAACCAGCTCCGTCCCGACCTCCGCCTCGTCTTCGTCGGCACCGCCGCCAGCACGCGCTCGGCCGAAGTGGGGCACTACTACGCCCATCCCGGCAACCGCTTCTGGCGCGCGATCCATGAGTCCGGCATTACGCCGCGCCTCTATCAGCCGAGCGAGTTTGCAAGTTTGCTCGAGCTCGGGATCGGCTTCACCGATCTCTCCAAGTCGGGCGCCGGGATGGATCACCAGATCGCGGCCACATCGATCGACGTGGCGGGGTTCAGAGCCAAGATCGAAAAGCATCGGCCGAGGACGATTGCGTTCACGAGCAAGAAGGCGGCGAGTTTGTTTTATGGGAGGCCGTCCAGCGTGATTTCGCTCGAACGGCAGCGGCGCGATGGAAGTTTGCCGGAGATCTTCGTGCTGCCCTCGCCGTCCGGCGCTGCGTCGGGGCACTGGACGATGGAGCCGTGGCGGGCGCTTGCGGCGTGGATCGGTTCGTAGATTGGATAAGCGATAGCCCGCCATACTCAGTCGTCGTCCCGGCGAAGGCCGGGGATCCATACCGCGGAATCTATCGATTGCGGTCGGTAGGAGGACCGAACTACAAGTCTTCGCCAAACTGCGCCCTGTGGTTATGGGTCCCGGCCTTCGCCGGTACGACACCGTGGATTTGGCAACACAGCGCGACCCAACCTGCGCGCAAGAAAAGCCAGATAGGTTGTCGGAATCCGCGCCGGTCGTTCGTCCTCCGGATGCAAAAGTTCGAAAACCGAGCGCTGCCGCAAACCCGTCATTGCGAGGAGCTCGCGACAAGATTGCGAAGCAAGTTTGCGCTGATGCGACGACGTAATCCAGAGTCTCTCCGCGGATAGATTCTGGATTGCTTCGCTGCGCTCGCAATGACGGAATATGGAGCCATCTGATGATCCCCACCATCACCGCCTTCGCAAGCTCGCCCGACCGCGGCAGGGGGTTGGCGCGTGACATGCCGGTCCGCTGGGCGCTGGAGGAAGTGGGCCAGCCTTACGACGTCCGCCTTATCTCGTTCAGCGCGATGAAACAGCCCGCGCATCGTGCGCTGCATCCGTTCGGGCAGATTCCGACCTATGAGGACGGCGATCTCGCTCTGTTCGAGTCGGGGGCGATCGTGCTTCATATCGCCGAGCGCCATGATGGGCTGCTGCCGGTCGAGGCGAACGCCAGGAGCCGCGCGATCGCGTGGATGTTTGCCGCGCTGAGCACGCTGGAGCCGCCGATCGTCGAGTTCGGGATGGCCTTTCTTTTCGAGCGCGACAAGCCCTGGTACGAGGAGCGCCTGCCTATGCTGCAAGATCGCGTCCGCGTCCGGCTCGCCGAATTGTCCGCGCACCTCGGCAAAGCCGACACTGGCTCGACGGTGCGTTCAGCGCCGGCGATCTGATGATGGTGACCGTGCTGCGCCGGTTGAACACATCGGGCCTCCTGGAGGAGTATCCGACCATCTCCGCCTATGTCGCCCGCGGCGAAGCGCGGCCGGCGTTCAGGCGTGCGTTCGATGCACAATTGGCGGTGTTTACGGCTGCGTCGACAGGTCCGTAGGGTGGGTTAGCCTCGCGGCTGCGCGAAGCGCAGTCCGCTGGCGTAACCCACCACTTCTCTCTCACAACCTCGACTGCCGCCGTCGCATAGTGGGTTACGCCTTGCGCCGCGCCGTGTTGAGCAACCGAATTTGTGAGCGGCTAACCCACCCTACGCGACCTGCATCTTACCGCATCGTGATCGCAAGTCCGCTGAGATCCGCGTTCGCCATCAAGCCGACCTGCGATCCGGTCAGCTCGAGCACCGCGCCCTTCTGGTTGGTCAGCACGATGGCGCGGGCGCCGCGGCCGATCGCGAGGCCGGCACCGGCGGCGCCGTAGACGCCGGCAACATCGGAGGGACGGTTGATGTTGGAGACGCGGCCGCGCAGCACGGTCTTGGAGCCGCCGAACACGAGGCCGTAGTCGAGCCCGCCGGTGGAGAGCGAATAGGCGCGGCCGCGGAAGTTCAGCACGCCTGAGCCGCCCGAGCCGCCGATGATCCAGCCCGCCTTGTAGATCGTCAGCACCACGGTGCCGCCGTCGGCCAGCGCCGTCGTCGAAAGCCCGGCAAGCGCGGCAATGGCGAGGAGCGCGGCGCGCAAGGTGGAAGCGATCTTCATGGGGGCGTCTCCGGGGCTGTTTTTCAAGGGTGGAATCGAATCAGACGACCGAATGTACTCGATCGATCGCGGCGGCAACATGATGGGGGCTGGCGCGAGTCGTAGTCTGTAGCAACACACTCAACTGTCATCGCCCGGTTAAGCCGGGCGATCCAGTATTCCAGAGACGGCGGTGGTGAACCGAGAAGCCGCAGCGTACTGGATGCCCCGGTCCCGGCTCCGCCAAGGCTACGCCGGGGCCACAAGGGTGCTCGGCCGCCGAAGTTTTAGCGGAGGCGGCAAGCCGGGGCATGACGGCGGAGTTTGGAGCCGCACGACACCCTCCCGCCATCATGCCATTCTGCCCCTGTTTTGCCCGACGGAGCAAATGATTGTTTTGCTTTTCCCGAATTAGAAGAAAGATCAATGATTTCTGCTTGATGCCTACTGTGCATGGGGTTGTTTTCGCGCTTTTTGTTTGCACGCCCTCTCCGCCCGTCAATCCCGATTGCAACTCTCCCGCATGTCGCTACGCTCATGCACCGACACGACCCCCGAGGTGACCCATGCCGATCCAGCATTTTGCGCCCCCGCCTCACGTGAAGGCACCGCCGCTGTCCTTTGCCGCGCGGGTTGGCGATCTCCTGTTCATCTCCGGCATTCCCGGCTTCGATGCCAAAGGCGCGCTGCCGGAGGGGTTCGAGGCCCAGTTCGCCAACGTCGCCGTCAACATCAAGCGCGTGCTGGACGAGGCCGGCGCCACGATGCGTGACCTCGTCAAGGTCAATGTGCTCCTGACCCGCGCCGCCGATGTCGCTGCGATGAACGCGCTCTATGCCGGCGCCTTCGGCCCGCCGCCCTACCCGGCGCGCACCACCTGCGTGGTCCATGCGCTGCCCGATCCGAAGATGCTGATCGAGATCGAGGCGGTGGCCTCGCTTTCGAAGTGAACCACGTCCGGCGCGTGTGACCTGCCGGGCACTCGGCCAAACCAAGTGCCCGGCTCTCTCTGACATATCCGTGAAACGGCGGCTCCCCGGCTTGCAAAGGACCGGCTTTTCTCGCACGAATTTTCAGGTCACACTTCCCCATCAGGAGATTTTTGCATGCGTCGCGTTCTCGCCCTTTGTGCCGTTGCCGGCATCGTCACCTCCGTGTTCGCCGTGCCAGCCTCGGCGGCAGTCGGCTATTACGTGATCCGCTGGGACAACACCGGCATCTGCCAGGTCTGGAACGAGGACCTGAAGTACAAGCCGTTCCAGTGGGGGACTTCGACCTACAAGGTCGTCAGCAAGCCGCTGCCGACCTTCGCGGCGGCTTCTGATCTTCAGATCAAGCTGCGCGCGGAGCGCCGCTGCACGCTCTGAGCCGGCTCACGGCAGACCGGGTTTGAAGGCGGGTTGCGCGAGCTGCCCGCTTTTTTCTTGTCCAAGGCCACGACGCCGCCAGCCCTGGTTTTCCGCCAAATTCCGGCATTGCCAGTCCGCACGCTTTGAACCTGTCGCGGCTTGCCGCCTACTCACATCTTGTTCGGGGCGCGCTCCCCAAAAGCGTCCCGCACCACGCCTCCCGTCATTGTAGGGAGGCGCATCATATCTTTCATTTGAGGAGCTGATCATGCGTCGTATTTCCGTGCTGTGCGCTGCCGTGGGTCTTGCCGTGACCGCCTTCGTCGCCGCGAGCCCGGCCGAAGCCGGCTATCACTTGATCCGTTGGGCAGACAGCGGCGCTTGCCAGATCTGGGACGAGAGCATTCCGACTACGCCATGGCCGTCCGGCTATCACCGCGCCAGCGTGACCGTCCCGACCTTGCTCGCCGCGATCAACCTGAAGGATGACGCGTTGAAGCACGGCCACTGCACCTGGTAAGAATTCGATCGGCGGACGGAAGAGCCGGGCAAGGGCGCGACGCCGCGTCCTTGCTCGCTTGCATTTTTACTCGCACACAGCGGGTGACGAGGCGCAGCGAGCCAGCGCCTCACGCGTCCTTGTTGGCGCCGGGATGGATCAGGATGTCGCGCGCGGCGGCGAGCTCGATGAAGGCTTGCGCGCTGCCGCCCCGATCGGGATGCGTGCCCTTGGCGGCACGGCGATAGGCCTGGTTGATGTCTTCGCAGGTGAGCTGCACGGCGAGCGGCAGGCCGAGCATCCTGCGCGCGCGGTCCTCGCTGGAAAGCTTCTTCGGCATCGCGTTGCGGCGGCCAAAGCGCGGCGCGGTCAGATCATGAATGACGTCGAGGACGACGCCGATGCGGCGCTGGGCTGCAAGCGTGATGCTGTGATCGTCGTTGTCAAGGGCCTGGCGTAGCACGGGAAGTGCCTGTCCCGCGGCCTGTCGCAGCGTGGCATCCGTGCTCATCCGCACGATCTCGGCCACGAGCCGGGCAGCCTCGGGCCAGTCGCAGGACTCCGACGACCGCAGGCGCTCGAGCACCAGTTTCCAGGATTCAAGCCGTTCCATCATGCGCGCAACGTTTAGCAATCAAGATCAGTATGCCAAGGCCGCCGTTTCCGACCCCTTAATTTCGAGTTAGCCTTTCATGAAACTTCGAAACGAATCCGGGAGGAATATGTCATGGCGTTGCTCGCAAACCACATTGCCGTCGTCACCGGCGCCGGTTCCGGCATCGGCCGGGCGATCGCGGCCGGCTACGCGCGCGAAGGCGCGCAAGTCGTGCTGCTCGACGTCAATGCCGACACTGTGGCAGAAACCGCCCAGGAGATTCGCAAGGCCGGCGGCAAGGCCGAGAGTTTTGCCCTCGACGTGACTAAGCGTGACGACTGTTTTGCGCTCGCCAGGCGGGTCGCCGACAAGGTGGGGCCAGTGTCGATCCTGGTCAACAATGCCGGCATCACCCGCCGCAACGCCTTCACCGCGGAGACGGAGACCGTGGCAAGGGACTGGAACGACATCATCTCGCTCAACCTCAACGGCGTCTTCAACATGACGCAGGCCTTCCTTGCGCCCTTGCGCGCAGCCAAGGGCCGCATCGTCAACATCGGCTCGATCCAGTCCTTCGTGCATCTGCGCACGCCGAGCTCGGCGGCGTACACGACCTCGAAGCACGGCGTGCTCGGCTTCACCAAGGCGCTCGCGGTCGAGCTCGGCAAGGAAGGCGTGCGCGTCAACGCGATCGGGCCCGGCTTCATCGAGACCAACATCAACGCCAATGTGCGCGCCACCAATCCGGCGCTGGTCCAGGCCTTCGTCGACCACACCCCGCTGGCGCGCACCGGCAAGCCCGACGACATCGTCGGCCCCGCGATCTTCCTCGCCTCGGATATGTCGGCTTACGTCACCGGAACGATCGTGATGGTGGATGGCGGGTATCGGACAGTGTGAGCTGAGAGCGCCCTGTCGCTGCGCATCCTGTGCCAATCGCGGCGGCTTCGCGGCAATCCCAAGGTCAATTGGTGCGATCGCCCGCGGTTTAACCTTTCGTTAACCAAACCCGGCCACCGTAGATCTACGGCTTGGGGGTCGTTTGTTCTCGATCCGCTTCCAAAGACGGAAGCGGGCGTAGATCGGGAGGGTATTGATGACCACGGTTCATGTCGCGGCGTCCGAACCGGGCGCGCAATTTCTTGCTCCAAACCAGATCGTTCCGCTCCTGATCGGCGCGACCGTGGACGAGGTCGAGCGCGAGCTCGTACTCCAGACGCTCGCGCGCTGCGACGGCAACCGCACGCGCGCGGCGCGCGTGCTCGGCCTGTCGGTGCGCACGTTGCGCAACAAGATCCGGCTCTACGCCGCCTCCGGCATCGACGTGCCCGCATATCAGGATTAGCGTGCGGCGGCGCGACGTCGATCCGTACTGCCGATTGATGTTGATCAAGCCCGACGCGATGCGCGGGCGGAATTGCTGCTGTCGTCAAACGCCGCTAAGGAATCTGCTTCCGCAGAGGGAGCAGTGGCGTGGCAGACGAACAGAGACGACAGGGAGCTCAGGGTCCGCGCGGGCGGCAAGGCGAGCCGGGACGGCCGGGGCCGCAGGGCCATCCGGGCAAGCGGGGGCCGGACGGCGCGCGCGGCAAGCCGGGGCCGCAGGGCAAGCCCGGAGCAGTCGGAAAGGCAGGACCGCAGGGCAAGCAGGGCGCGCCAGGGCCGCAAGGCAAGCCGGGCGAAATTGGTCCACGGGGACCAGCTGGAGCGCAGGGCCCCGTTGGCCCACAAGGTCCGCGCGGCGAGCTGGGGCCGCCCGGCCAACTGCCTTCGATTGAACAAGTGTTGCCGTGGCTGGACCAGCTCTTCGACGCCTGGGATGAGCGCCGCCGTCAGCGCGAGCAGGAAGCTGCCGAGCGAGCGGCGCTCGAAGCCGCCGTGCATGAGGCCGACGATACGCTTGTCGATGACGGTGGCGACGACGGAGAAGGCGACAATCACAAGAAAAAGAAGAAAAAGAAAAACCGCAGCCACAAGGAGTAGCGATTTCTGGGTCCCGGCTCGGCGGCGCACCGCTAACGCGCTGCACCGCGTCCGGGACACAAAAATCAAGAAGCCTCGGTTGAATCATCCTTGCGGGGCAGCATGCCCATCCGCTCGAACTGCCAGCGCATCGCGCGATACCAGAGATAGCCGACCACCGCGCCGCACAGGGCCAGGACGACGACGTTGGCGCTGCTGAACGAGCCGCTCCACCACATGATCCACGCGGTCCACAGCAGCGTGAAGACGAGGGCGCCTGCTTTGAGGGGAAGAAGGGGGCGGCTCATGGTCGGGCTCCGGGTTGGCAAAACCACGGCGAACATCATCGCGCGTTGAAGCGGCGCCTACCGTGAGCCAGATCACGGAACGGCTGCAGGGACTGACTAGCCGAAACGCAACCGCGAACGCTCCTTCGCCTTCTCCGCCTCGACCTCGCGGTCGCGCGCCGGCGCGTGGGTGTGCAGTGAGTTCAGCAGCCGGCGTGCGGCCTGCGAGACCTCGGCCACCGCGCGGTCGAACGCCGCCTCATTGGCCTGCGAGGGCTTATTGAAACCGGAGAGCTTTCGCACGAACTGGAGTGCACTGGCGTGGATCTCCTCCTCCGTCACAGCCGGTTCGAAGTTGAACAGCGTCTTGATATTGCGGCACATGAAGTGTCTCCCGGTGTTTCCTCAAAGACGATCGGCTGAACCACAATCCTACATCCTTCCGGACAGTTCTGTTAAGGTTCCCGGCAAAGCGGCCGCAGATTACGAGCCGCACGGGAGAGAAACATGAAAACTTGTTGCGCGGTGCTGTCGGCCGTTCTGCTGTCCATCTCGTTGCCAGCCATCTCGATATCGGCGACGGCCGCCGATTATCCGGAGCCTAAGCAGGGCGACTGGATCGCCAGGGATTTCAAGTTCCATACCGGCGAGGTCATGCCGGAGTTGCGGCTGCACTACACCACAGTCGGCGAACCGAGCGGCCAGCCCGTGCTGGTGCTGCACGGATCGGGCGGCTCGGCCGCGAGCATGCTGGCCGCCAACTTTGGCGGCGAGCTGTTCGGTACGGGGCAGCCGCTCGATGCATCCAAATACTACATCATCATTCCCGACAGCATCGGCCACGGCAAATCGTCAAAACCCTCCGACGGGATGAAGACGAGCTTTCCCAAATACGACTACGGCGACATGGTCGAGGCCCAGTATCGGCTCGTAACGGAGGGGCTTGGCGTCAAGCACTTGCGGCTCGTCATCGGCAATTCGATGGGCGGCATGCATAGCTGGCTGTGGGGCGAGAAATATCCGAAGGCGATGGACGCGCTGATCCCGATGGCCTCGCAGCCGACCGAGATGGCATCGCGCAACTGGATGCTGCGGCGAATCATGCTCGACACCATCCGCAACGATCCCGACTACAATGGCGGCAGCTACACCAGCCAGCCGCGCATGATGAAGTACGCCATCACCGCCTACGGCATCGCCAGCATCGGCGGAACGCTGGCATATCAGGCGCAGGCTCCGACGGCCGCCAAGGCCGACAAAATCGTCGACGAACGGCTCGCGACACCGATCACCGCGGATGCCAACGACTTCGTCTACCAGTGGGAGGCCTCGCACGACTACAACGCCGCCGACGGGCTGGAGCAGATCGAGGCCTCGCTGCTGCTGATCAATTCCGCTGACGACGAGCGCAACCCGCCCGAGACCGGCATCACGGAAGCCGCGATGAAGCGGGTCAGGAATGGGCGCCTGTACCTGATCCAAGCGAGCACTGAGACGCGCGGCCACGGAACCACAGGCAACGCAAAATTCTACAGCGAGCAGATCAGGCAGTTCCTGCAAACCGCGCCGCGGCGGGGGATGTAGGACGGCGGGCTCCACGTCCTCATCTCGCAACGCATCATATGCGGCGCTTCCACGCCGCATATTATTTGAGCATGCAATGCGCTGACAGCTCGGGCTTAATCGCTTCAACGATACGAATCGAGGCGCGAGACAATCGCGCACCAATGGCACGGCAGGCGATGAGGATCGCATGTACAGGCTCGCATTGTGCGTTTGGCTGGCCGCGACGGCGGCACTGACTGGCATCGCCTTCGCGTTCGACAACGGTCAATACGACAACGTTCCGCCGGACATCCGCGCCTGGTTCAAGAGCGTGATGGCGCCGAACGGTGTGCCCTGCTGCGACATCTCCGACGGCCATCGCACCGAGTACGACGTGCGCAACGGCAGCTATTGGGTGCCGATCGAGGGCCAGTGGATGGCGGTGCCCGAGCGCGCCATCATCCGCGATCGCGGCAATCCGGTCGGCCAGGCCGTGGTGTGGTACGTACGCCACCGTGGCGCCATCATTATCAGCTGCTTCGTGCCGGCCGACGCGGTGTAGCCGACGCGGCAGGCGGAATTTGGCTGGCTGGCAACGGCCCGATCCGGTAGTTTTGTTGCGAAGCTGAAGCGGAGACATCCCGTTGACCGACCTTTGCCCCGAAGACCTCGCCGCCCTCTATCCGAAGCCGAGCCCACGCGTGATCGCGAAGGCGCGTCCCGCGATCGATGCGCATGCGAAGAGATTCATCGAAATGTCGCCGTTCTGCGTGCTCGCGACATCGGGCACCGATGGCAGTGTCGACGCCTCGCCGCGCGGCGGAAGCATCGGCTTCGTCCACGTCGCCGGCCCCAATCAACTGCTGATGCCCGACCGTTCCGGCAACAACCGGATCGACAGTTTTCGGAACGTCGTCGAAGGCTCAGGCTTCGTGCATCTGCTGTTCTTCGTGCCCGGCGTCGACGAGACGCTGCGCGTCGGCGGGCGCGGCACGCTGTCGGCCGATCCGGATCTGCTCGCCTCCATGGTGGAGTTCGGCAAGCCGCCGCGCGCGGTGTTGAACGTCGCCGTCAGCGAGGTCTATTTCCACTGCGGCAAGGCGTTGATGCGCTCGAAGCTGTGGTCGCCGAACAAGGTGCAGCGCTCGGTGATGCCGAGCATCGTTGAAATCATCCACGAGCAGACCAGTCTGGGCGAGCCCGAGAGCCAGAACGTGGTGGAAGCGCGCTACAAGACGCAGCTGTAGCCACGCGCAGCAACCACAGTGGTCGTCCCGGACAAGCGCAGCGAAGCGAAGCGTAGATCCGGGATCCATAGCCACAGGGAGTTGTTTGGCGAGGACTCGTGGTTACCAGGCGCGCGACACAACCTCTCCCTGGGGTTATGGGGTCCCGGCCTTCGCCGGGAAGACACGGGAGTGTGTGGCGACGTTAGTGCCTAATGTCCCTCGCCCTCGAGCCCACCGACGTGCTTCTGGGTGTAGAGCTCGAGGCCGATGCGGCCGATCAGGTCGAGTTGGGTTTCGAGGAAGTCGATGTGGTGCTCCTCGTCGCTCATCAACTTCTCGAACAGGTCACGCGTGACGTAATCCTTGACGCTGTGGCAATAGGTGGCCGCTTCCTGGTAGAGCGCCCGCGCGCTCATCTCGGCGGCGAGATCGCACTCGATGATCTCCTTGACGTTCTGGCCGATGCGCAGGGGATCGAGCACCTGCATGTTCGGGAAGCCGTCGAAGAACAGGATCCGCTCGGTAAGCTTGTCGGCGTGCTCCATCTCCTCGATGGACTCCTTGCGCCAAACCTTGGCCATGTCCCGTAGGCCCCAATTGTCGAGGAAGCGGTAGTGCAGCCAGTACTGGTTGATCGCAGTCAGCTCGTGACGCAGTGCCTTGTTGAGATACTCGATGACTTTTGCGTCGCCCTGCATGGTCCACTCCAGCTCTTGCAGTCCAATCCGGCCGGAGACCGAATTTAGAATATTTCTAAAACAGTTTAAGGACGAGGGCAACCGGCTACCGGACGCAGCCGGAGATAAGCTCGGTCGACGGTGGAGTTCAGCAGGCCGCCAGCGCGAATTCGACGGGCTCAGCCGTCTCGTCATTCGCCACCTGATGGCCGTGTGGGCAGCCGGAGCAGCAGGATTGAGCGCAGGGGCCAAGCGCTTCGTCGATGATGGTCTTGATCGTACGCGCGCAGCGACCGCATTCGGCGCTACAGCCGAGGCAACCATAGACCTGCTTGGCATGGCGAACGGCGTCATCGGACTCGGCGACGGCGGCGCGGATGTCGTCATCGCTCAGCACGTTACAGGAACAGACGATCATGGAAAGCGGCAGGCCCTTTGGTGATGCGCCAGTATCGATATTTAAGGGACCGACCGGATGCAAAAGGAAAAACCGGTATTTGAAGCTATTCCAAACTAGCCCGGGACCAGACTAGAACGGCTCTAAGATACGGTGTTGCGCTGGATCAAAATTAAGCTGGATCGGGCCTAGTCGCCGCCACCGCCACCGTCGCCGCCTCCGCAATCTCCGCCACCGCCGCTATCGCTGCTGGAGCAGCCGCCGCTGTCGCTCGAGTTGCTCGAGCTATCGCTCAAAAACCAGCTCCCCAGCGAGACGCCGTCGCTGGTCCCCGAATAGCTGCTGTCGCCGCCATCCCCGCCCGCGCCGGCGCGCGAACGAGGCTGGCCGCGGTTCTGGAGATGGGTGATCCAGCCATAGCCAATCGCAGAGATGATCCCAGCCGCAATGAGGGTGTTCACCAGCAGACTGCCCATCGTCGTCTCCCAAGCGGGACTGCTTTTGTATCAATTGGTCGCCCCCGCCAGAGGTGCCGTTCATTGATCATTCAAAGGAAATATGGAACTCTGACCGCGAGAGTTCCGTATTCCTGTGTGCGAAAGGTCGAGCCTATGAAGAGATCACTCCTGGCAGCCGCTGCCGCCGCCATGCTGGCCCTTTCGGCAGCAGGACCCGCCCACGCACAGCGCGGCGTCGCTGCGGGCGTGGCCGCCGGGATCATCGGCGGCGCCATTGTCGGCGGCGCATTGGCGTCCCCGTATTATTACGGACCTGGCCCCGGCTATGCCTATGGTCCGGGTTACGGCCCCGGCTACTCCCCGCCCCGCTACTACGCGCCGGGTCCTGGCTACGTCGCCGACGACTATTACGGCGACGGCTGTGTCTGGCAGAAGCAGCGCTTCTGGGATGGCTATGCCTGGCGCGTCCGTCGCGTCAGAGTCTGTGGCTGAAGCGCCAAAGGCCGGTTGATTACGGACGCGCCGTTCATCTCGGGGCCTGAAAAAGACCTCTTTTTCTCGTCACAGCTCCGTGTGCGTTTACCGTGGATTGACCATTTGCGCGCTTCCTAGCTGCAAAGGCCTATTCCATCAGAGTCTGCGTGAACCTTTGAACCCCGGGCGCTCCTAACAAGGAGCATCCATCTCTCAGGAGAGCCAAGAGCATGAAGAAGACTTTAGTTGCCGCCCTCACGGTTGCGACAGTCGCCGGTTCGCTGGTGACCGCCACTCCGTCCGCCAGGGCCCATGACGGCGTCGGCGCCGGCATCGCGGCCGGCCTGATCGGCGGCGCAATCGTCGGCGGCGCCATCGCGTCGAGCCGTCCCGCCTATGGCGGCCCCGTTTACGTGGCCGAGCCCGGCCCGCCGCCGCCGCCCTGCTACTGGCAGCGTCAGCGTTACTGGGACGGCTACGGCTGGGTCGTCCGCCCGGTTCGCGTCTGCTACTGATCTGATCGCAGGGCGCACCCGCGCCGCGATCGAAGCCCGGCCGAGCCTCTCGGCCGGGCTTTTTCTTTTGCAAGACACGTTTAGTTAGCGCGCGGCCTGGATCGACCGCAGCACTTCTTCGCTCGGCCAGCAATCGACCTTCAGGCCCGCCAACTTCTGGTAGGCGCCGAGCGCGGCGCGGGTCTGCATGCCGGCCTTGCCGTCGATCTTGTCTTTGTAGAGTCCAATTCGGGTGAGTCCGCGCTGCATCGCCTCGACATCGTTCGTCCGCAGCTGCTTTGCGGCCGACCACGGCGTCGCGAACGGCAGCGGACTTGTCATGCGGTCGCTGAGATGGCCGACGAACAGCACATAGAGATCGGAGAAATTGTATTCCTTGATGACGAAGTAGTTCTTCGTGGTCAGGAACGACGGACCGTAGATTCCTTCCGGCTGTAACAGCGAGGCCGGCTGCGCCTGCTCGGCGGCGCTCAGGCGTTGCCCGCGCACCGGCACAAAGCCCTCGCGCAACCATTGGCCGATCGGCTTGGTCACCTCGGGCACGCCGCTCGTGCAATCGACCTTGGCCGGCGCCTGCACCTCGTAGGCCCAGCGCACGCCGCTCTGCCAACCCTTGTTGACGAGCTGCTGCGCAGCTGAGGCCAACGCATCCGGCACCGAGTGCCAGATGTCGATGCGGCCGTCGCCGTCGAAATCGACGCCGTGATTGTAGTATTCCGACGGCAGGAATTGCGTGAGCCCGGTAGCGCCAGCCCAGGAAGAGCGCATGTCCTTGCGCGTCACCACGCCGTCGCCCAGGATCTTCAGCGCCAAGATGAACTCGTTGCGATACTGGTCCTTGCGCCGGCCGACATAGGCCTGCGTCGCCAACACACGCACGAGATCATAAGGCAGCGTGTAGCGGCCGTAATCGGTCTCGCGGCCCCAGATCGCAAGCATTACGGTCGCGGGCACACCGGAGGTCTTCTCGATCTCGTTAAGCGCAGGACGGTATTTTTGCAGAAGCCGCTGCCCTTCCGCGGCGAGACGCGCGATCGAGGCTTCCTTGACGTAGTCCGCCGGCACCTGCACGAACTCCGCTTGTGACGGCGCGCCGGTGGCAGGCCGCCCCGGCAGGATCAGGTCGGGCAGCCTATAATCAGGCTCGAGCCCGCGCATCTGCTCGTCGAACGTGGCGCGGGACACGCCGGCCGCCTGCGCCTCCGGCCACAGCGAGGCAATGAATTGCGTGAAGGCGGCGTCGGCGGCGCGGGCGGGCGACCGACTGCACGTGACAACGATCACCGCAGCAATGAGCGCCCGTCGCATCATGCCGGAGTCACCTCGTCAGCTTCTTGTACTTCACGCGGTGCGGAATGATGCTGTCCTGGCCGAGACGGCGCATCTTGTCCTTCTCGTAATCCTGGAAGTTGCCCTCGAACCATTCGACGTGGCTGTCGTCCTCGAATGACAGGATGTGGGTCGCGATGCGGTCGAGGAACCAGCGATCATGGCTGATGATGACGGCGCAGCCGGCAAAATCCTCCAGCGCCTCTTCGAGCGCGCGTAGCGTATCGACGTCGAGGTCGTTGGTCGGCTCGTCGAGCAGCAGGACGTTGGCGCCGGACTTCAACATCTTGGCGAGATGCACGCGGTTGCGCTCACCGCCGGAGAGCGCGCCGACCTTCTTCTGCTGGTCGGCGCCCTTGAAGTTGAAGGCCGAGCAATAGCCGCGCGAGTTCACTTCCTTCTTGCCGAGCAGGATCAGCTCGTTGCCGCCGGAGATCTCTTCCCACACGTTCTTGTTGCCATCGAGCGCGTCGCGCGACTGGTCGACATAACCGAGATGCACGGTCTCGCCGACCGTGATGGTGCCCTTGTCCGGAGTTTCCTGCTTGGTGATCATCTTGAACAGCGTGGTCTTGCCGGCGCCGTTGGGGCCGATCACGCCGACGATGCCGCCCGGCGGCAGCTTGAAGGTGAGATCGTCGATCAGGAGACGGTCGCCGAAGCCTTTGCTGAGGCCTTCGAAGTCGACGACGTTGGCACCGAGCCGCTCGGCGACGGGAATGATGATCTGCGCGGTCTGGGTCTGCTTCTCGCTCGCCTGCTTGAGGAGGTCCTCGTAGCGCTGGTAGCGCGCCTTGGACTTGGCCTGCCGCGCCTTCGGCGACGAGGCGACCCATTCCTGCTCGCGGGCGAGCGTCTTCTGGTGCGCGGCGTCCTCGCGGCCTTCTTGCTCGAGCCGCTTCTGCTTCTGCACCAGCCAGGACGAGTAATTGCCCTCGTAAGGAATTCCCTTGCCGCGGTCGAGCTCGAGAATCCAGCCCGTGACGTTGTCGAGGAAGTAGCGATCATGGGTGACGATCAGGATCGCGCCCGGATAATTGCGCAGATGGCCTTCCAGCCACGACACCGACTCGGCGTCGAGATGGTTGGTGGGCTCGTCCAGCAGCAACAGCTCGGGCTGGTCGAGCAGCAGCTTGCACAGCGCGACACGGCGGCGCTCACCGCCGGAGAGCTTCGTCACGTCGGCATCGTCGGGAGGACAACGCAGCGCGTCCATGGCCTGGTCGACCTTGCTGTCGAGATCCCAGAGGCCCTGGGCCTCGATCTCGTCCTGCAGCTTGGTCATCTCGTCGGCGGTTTCCTCGGAGTAGTTCATCGCCAGCTCATTGTAGCGATCGAGGATGGCCTTCTGCTTGGCGACGCCCAGCATGACGTTCTCGCGCACGCTGAGCTTGGCACCAAGATGCGGCTCCTGCTCGAGATAGCCGACGCGGGCACCCTGCGCGACCCAGGCCTCGCCGTTGTACTCCTTGTCGAGGCCGGCCATGATCTTGAGCAGCGTCGACTTGCCCGAGCCGTTGACGCCGAGCACGCCGATCTTGGCGTCCGGGTAGAAGCTCAGATTAATGTTGTCGAGCAGCTTACGCGTCGGGTAGCTCTTGGTCAGATCCTTCATGAAATAGATGAACTGGCGCGCCATCGGTCCCGAAAACCTTCGATTTGAGGAAATTTGCCTGCCGCCGATGTAGCGATCCCGCCCCCAAAGGGCAATGTTTTCCCTCCGTTCACCACGGACGAATACGGAACGGACACCATCCGGCCGCGGATCCGGACAATTGAAACCATCTTTTAATAAATCAGGCCAAAGCTCGCCTCAGCGCTGAAAAAAGCGCCACCCGCGCAGAACGGGTGGGGAGAACAGCGAGGCCGCATCATGGCTATGATCGAGACCAATTCCTTTCCCGTTCCGGCAGAAGCCGGCCGCTCCGCCACACTCGCCACCGAGCTCAAGACGTTCTGGACCCGCTTCTTCGCCACCGCCTTCAATCCCTACCGTCCGGAACTGCACTACATGCGCGGTCCCGGACCCGCTTGGCGCGCCAAGCACGGCATGGATGCGCCGCTCCGGCTGAAGCCCCGCGATCTCTGAGCCGCTTTCCCCTATCGGATTTTTGAACACGCGAGCTGCTTGCGCGCAGCTCTGATTGTGCGCAACCATGGCCCGGTTCCGATGATGGCGCTCCGCTTGCGCCGTCCCCTCTCGCCATGGATGAATGCCGATGACGCGGCTGCGCTGTGCAATTCTCGACGACTATTTCAACCTCGCGCTCGATGTCGCCGACTGGTCGAAACTGTCCGACCGCGTCGATGTCACCGTGTTCAGCCACCCCTTTGCCTCCGAGCAGGCGGCGGCCGGCGCGCTTGGTGATTTCGAGATCATCTGCGCGATGCGCGAACGCACCGCATTTCCGAACAGCCTGTTCGAGACGCTGCCCAAGCTGAAGCTGCTGCTGACCTCCGGCATGCGTAACGCCTCGATCGATCTGGAGGCTGCGAAGGCCCGCAATGTGGCGATCGGCGGCACGCAATATTCCCGCGATCCCACTGCCCCGCTTGCCATGGGCCTGATCCTGGAGCTGACCCGCGGTATCGGCCGCGAGAATGCGCGCATGCATGCAGGCGAGCCCTGGCAGACCTTCGCCGGCACCGAGATCGAAGGCCGAACGCTCGGCATCATCGGACTCGGCAAGCTCGGCAGCAAGATGGCGGGCATCGCGAAAGCGTTCGGCATGAACGTGATCGCCTGGAGCCCGAATTTGACGCCCGAGAAGTGCAAGGAGGTTGGCGTCGGCTATGCCAGCAAGGAGGAGCTGTTCGCCAAGGCGGATATCGTCACCATCCATGTGGTGCTGAGCGAGCGTTCGCGCGGACTGGTCGGAGCTGCGGATCTCGCGCGGATGAAGCCGACGGCCTTCCTCGTCAACACCGCGCGCGGGCCGATCGTGGACGAGGCGGCGCTGCTGGAGGTGTTGCAGCAGAAGAAGATCGGGGGCGCCGGCATCGACGTGTTCTCGGTCGAGCCGTTGCCCGTCGATCATCCGTTCCGCAAGCTCGACAACCTGGTGCTGACGCCGCATCTCGGCTACGCGACCGAAGACGGCCTGCGCATCCATTACGGCCAGATGGTCGAGGCGATCGACGCCTGGACCAAGGGCCGCGAGCTGCCGCGGCGGCTCGCCTGACGCCTCAGGCGGCCGAGCGGTGGCTGGTGAGCTGCCTTGCCGCATCGGCAAAGCCGTCGCGCCAGGAGGCATGCGCCGGCAGCCAGCCGAGCTCCCTCTTTGCCTTGGCGTTGGATGCCCCGCGCACCTCTGTCATCATTGCCACCATATGCTCGCCCGCAAGCAGGCGCCCGAGCCAGGCGGGAATGTGACGCGGCGGCTTGGCACCAAGCAGTTCGGCCAGCGCGGGCAACCAGTTCTTCACTTGCGCCGGATGATCGTCGACGATGTTGTAGATGCTGCCCGCGCGTCCGCGTTCAACAGCGGCTAGCGTGGCGGAGGCGGCATCTTCGGTGTGAATGAACGACCACGTGCCGCCGCCATCGCCGATCACTGGCATACGCCGGTGGCGCAGCTGGTCGATCATCATCGGCGAGAGCGTGCCGGTGCCAGGTCCATAGAAGAATCCATAGCGCAGCACGATGCCCTCCGGCGTCGTTGATGCCGTGACGTTTCGCTCCAGATACCGGATTGCCTCGAGCGTGCGCTGCAGCTCTTGCGGCGGATGCAGGTCGAGTTCATCGGTCTCGGTCTTCACCGCTCCCCCGGTGCGACTGAAGGTCCAGCCGCAGAAGCTTTGCGCGATGAACCGCCTGGCGCCGGCCTCGCGTGCGGCGGCGAGCAGAATGTCGGTTCCGCGCGTGCGGAGCTCGTTGGTTCGCGCGAAAGTCCGATCGAAGTGACGCAGGTCCGTGGCGGCCGCGAGATCCGTCATCTGGTGGATGACCACCTCGGGCTTTGCGGCAACGGCCGCCGCGCGCATGCCGTCGGCATCGAGGCCGTCGGCGACGACCGGCTCTGCACCCAACTGGCGTAAAACGTCTGTTTTTGCCGCACTCCGTGTCGTGCCAATTACGGAATGACCCGCGGCGATCAGCGCCGGAACAAGATACTGCCCGACCGCGCCAGTCGCGCCCGCAACAAAGATGCGCATCGTGTGCTCCTCAATTCGTTGCAATCCTCTCGGACGTAATCGAAGTACGGAGCCGTTCAAGTGAGCCATGCGCGTCAAATAATTACGGCGCGTGACCGAAGTTCACGCGCCGTCATCAGATCAATCAGATCAATTCCTGCAAGCCGGTTCAGCGCACCGTGACGGGTGCGGGCAGCGGCGGCACTACGGTCGGCTGGGTGCCCGGAACCGAGCCGGCCTGGGCGGCCATTGGAGCCGGACCAGCGGCACCGGGCGTCGCCGCCGCGGATGCGGTTGCGGTTCCGGGCGGCGGGCCACCCGGCATCACCACCACGCGGGTGCCGACCTTGACCCGATCGAACAGGTCGGAGACGTCCTCGTTCAGCATGCCGATGCAGCCGGAGGAGACAAACTTGCCGATCGTCGAGGGCTGGTTGGTGCCGTGGATGCGGTAGACGGTCGAGCCGAGATACATCGCACGGGCGCCGAGCGGATTGCCGGGGCCGCCGGCCATGAAGCGCGGCAGATAGGGCTGGCGTTCGATCATTTCCGTCGGCGGGTGCCAATCCGGCCACTCGGCCTTGCGGGTGATCTTCTGCACGCCGGTCCAAGTGAAGCCGTCGCGGCCGACGCGAACGCCGTAGCGGATCGCACGGCCGTTGCCGAGCACGTAATAGAGATAGGTGTTCGGGGTATCGACGATGAGCGTTCC
Organism: Bradyrhizobium sp. 142; assembly: GCF_023074015.1. Lineage (NCBI taxonomy): Bacteria > Pseudomonadati > Pseudomonadota > Alphaproteobacteria > Hyphomicrobiales > Nitrobacteraceae > Bradyrhizobium > Bradyrhizobium sp. 142. The sequence goes on along the minus strand of NZ_JADPKQ010000064.1, from coordinate 6,329 downwards.
TGCCGGCTCTTTGGTCGCGAGCGAGACTTCCTGACGGCGCAGGTTCTGCGGCAACTGCGCCGGAGCGGCGTCGGGCTGCTCCTCGGGCGGCAGCGAGGCGATCGACATCGGCCGGCCATCGGCACCGACAGCAGGCTGCTGCGAGACCGCACCGGTCGCGGCCGGACCACCGACGGCTTCCGGCGGACGCAGGCCATCGCTGCCAGGCGCCTGCTGCGCCGGACGGTCGGCATAGATCACCGCCGGCGGGCCGGCGGGGCGGCCGTAGCGGGGATCGTCGGGCGACATGATCGGGCCCTGCGGCGGGGCCGCCGAGTAGACCGGGGGACCTGCGGGACGGCCATAACGGGGATCATCCGGCGACATCACCGGGCCCTGCGGCGGAGCGGCCGAGTAGACCGGCGGGCCGGCGGGGCTGCCGTAGCGCGGATCGCCGGGTGACGCGATCGGGGGGCCGGGCGGCGGCAGCGCGGCGGAGCTCTGCGGCATGCCATCGTCATCATCTTCCAGCGCGTCGAAATTCGGCGTGCGGTCGCCGGGGCGATATTCGGCCGGGGCGCCATAACCCGGCGCCTGCTGCGCCGGATAGCTCTGGGCGTGCACGAGCGAGGCTCCCGCCGCAGCGACTGTTGCGGCAGCGCATATCGTCAGAAAATGTTTGATCATCATCGCTCTTGTATAGTCCCCGGGCCCCGTCCGGACCGTTAACGGCCAGATGACCGAAGATAGCGGCACATTCAAGACATAACAGGCTCATTAGCGCCGGATTTGGCGATTTGTGATCCGCAAGACTACCGTTGCCCCGTTGCATCACGGGGCGGAAATCGCGTCACGCCGCAGATTGCCGAAGTCATCCGCCCCGAATTTAAGGGAACGGCGTGGAATCGTTGCGGTATGTTCGAATCAGCCTGATTCGCCACCGCTTTGAGCTCCGATCCCGCGTGGCGAACGCGGCAATCAGTACCGTCACCGCGTTCAGATGGCTCAAGGCCCGGGCGACCTCACTGCCGGGGCGGAAATTCGTAACCCGTCGATGCTTCCCGGCTTTCGCTTCCTGTTTGCCGCGATTTTGGTTTCAGTCTCGGTCCTGGTGTTCGGCCTAGGTGCCGCCGCGCTGCTGCGGGCGACGCATGAGCAGTACGTCACCAATCCGTCCTGGCGGAACGGTCCGCAGGAGCAGACGTTCGCGCAGGCGTCCGAACCGGCCCAGCCGGTGCTTGCCACATTGCGCGCCGAGGCAGCGGCCGCGCCTGCGCCGTCGCTGCGGGACCAGGTTCCGACCATCGGGCTGCCGGAGAGCGAACCCGAGCAGGTCGCCTTGCTGACGACTGAGGCGAATGCGCAATCTGAGCCGCAAGCTACTGAGGCCGCGCCGGCGACCGAAGCAGCGAAGGCGGAGGCCGCCGCGCCAGCCGCGACCGACACGCTCACCCCGGCCGACACCACGGCGTCCGTCACCGTGGACAAGACTGCGACTGCCGCCGTCAGCGAACCACCGTCATCTGAGACCAGCGCTGCCCTGGCATCCTCGGCGCTCGACATTGCGAGCGCCAAGGTGGTGGCGCTGAACGACCCGGCGACCACGGCCTTGAAGGATCCGCCCGCGAAGGCCAAGGCTGACGCCAAGGCCGCCGCCAGCGTGCCCGAGAGCAAGACGACCAAGCCCCGGGCGAAGGCGAAGAAGCGGCACCGCGTCGTGCGGCGCCCGCCGCCGCCTGTTCAACAGACCTACGATCCGTTCGCGCCTCAGCAGCCGGCGCCCGCGGCGACAGCAACCGCGCGCGCCCGGCAGTAGGCTTACGCCGGGCCGGTTGCAACCGGCGGGCCACCGGCCTGGCCCCATTCCGACCAAGAGCCGTCATAGAGCGCGGTGTCGGTGATGCCGAGGCGATAGAGCGCCAGCGTCAGCACACCGGCCGACACGCCGGAGCCACAGCTCGTCACGATCGGCGCATCCAGCTTGACGCCGGCGCCGGTGAAGGCGGCGCGGAGCTCATCGAGCGGCTTCATCGTTCCGGTCGCGGCGTCGAACAAGAGACTGTAGGGCACGTTGCGGGCGCCCGGGATGTGTCCGGAGCGGATGCCCGGACGCGGCTCCGCCGCGCGGCCTTCGAAGCGGTCGGCGGGGCGCGCGTCGATCACCTGCTCGGCATGGCTCGCGACGTTGGCGATCAGCTGCTGCATGCTGCGCACCCGTTTTGAATCATAGCTTGCCTTGAAGGTCGCCGCGCGAGGCTTCACCTCGCCGCTCTCGACCGGACGCCCCTCGGCGCGCCACTTCTTCAGGCCGCCGTTGAGGATGCGGACATTATTGTGGCCATAGGACAAGAACATCCACCACGCGCGCGGCGCTGCGACCCAGCCGCCGGCATCGTAGATCACGACGGTGTCGGCGTTGGAGATGCCGAGATTGCCGACGTCGCGGCCGAACTGCTCGGCGCTCGGAAACATGTGCGGCAGCGGATTGGAATGGTCCGACACCGCATCGACGTCGAAGAACACCGCGCCCGGCAGATGCGCGGCGAGATAGTCGTCCTTCGGCAGCGGCAGCACGCCCGGCAGCTTGAAGCTGGCGTCGAGGATTTTGAGGTTGGCGTCGTTGATGTGGGCGGCGAGCCATTCGGTGGAGACGAGGGGATCGGCTGTGCTCATTCACTATGTCCTTGTCATTCCTGGGCGTGCGCAGCACGAGCCCGGAATCTATCATGCGGCAGAGTTGGTGGATCAATGGATTCCGGGTTCACGCTTCGCGCACCCCGGAATGACGGGTGGAGAGAGCGAGAGTTCGCGCCTCTCACCCCTTCTTCTTCGGCTCCCACTGCTCCACCGGTCCGCCGGCGTCGCGCCAGGCGGCGTAGCCGCCGGCGATGTGGGCGACGGGCTTCAGGCCCATATCCTGCGCGGTCTTGGCAGCGAGTGCGGAGCGCAGGCCGCCGGCGCAGTGGAACACGAACTTCTTGTCCTCCTGGAACACCGGCTTTGCATAAGGGCTCTGCGGATCGATCCAGAATTCGAGCATGCCGCGGGTGCAGGCGAACGCGCCGGGAATGCGGCCGTCGCGCTCGATCTCGCGGGGGTCGCGAATGTCGACGATGACGACGTCGCCGTTCTTGGAGATTTCGATGGCGTCCTTGGCGGTTAGCGTCTCGATCTCGGCATTGGCCTCGTCGATCAGCGCCTTGATGCCGCGGGTGATGGTCTGGGGCATGTGTTTCTCCCTTGTCATTCCGGGGCGCGCGCAGCGCGAACCCGGAATCCATTTCTCTACTGATACTGCCGCCCGATAGATTCTCCGATGCGCAATTGCGCATCGTAGCACGCCCTTCGGGCGCCCCGGAATGACGAGGAGCTAGTGCGTCAACTCCTTCATCGCTCCCTCAAGCCCCTCGATCGTGATCGGGAACATGCGGCCCGCAAAGATGCGGCGGATGATGGTGGTGGATTCCGAATAATCCCAGTGCTTCTGCTGCACCGGGTTGAGCCACACCGAATGCGGATAGGTTCGGATGATGCGGTCGAGCCAGACCGAGCCCGGCTCCTCGTTGACATGCTCGACCGAGCCGCCGGGCACCATGATCTCGTAAGGCGACATCGAGGCATCGCCGACGAACACGATCTTGTAATCGTGCGGATATTTGTGCAGCACGTCCCAGGTCGGCGTGCGGTCGGTGAAGCGGCGCTTGTTCTGCTTCCACACGCCCTCATAAAGGCAGTTGTGGAAGTAGAAATACTCCATGTGCTTGAATTCGCTCTTCGCCGCCGAGAACAGCTCCTCGACCTGCTCGATATGCGCGTCCATCGAGCCGCCGATGTCGAAGAACACCAGGAGCTTGACCGCATTGCGCCGCTCGGGTCGCATGTGGACGTCGAGATAGCCGTGATTGGCGGTCTCGCGGATGGTGGTGTCGAGATCGAGCTCGTCGGGCGCGCCGGTGCGCGCGAACTTGCGCAGGCGGCGCAGCGCCACCTTGATGTTGCGGATGCCGAGCTCGACATTGCCGTCGAGATCCTTGAACTCGCGCTTGTCCCACACCTTCACGGCGCGGTTGTTGCGGTTCTTCTCCTGACCGATGCGGACGCCTTCGGGATTATAGCCATGCGCCCCGAACGGTGAGGTGCCTGCGGTGCCGATCCACTTGCTGCCGCCCTGGTGGCGGCCCTTCTGCTCCTCGAGCCGCTTCTTCAGGGTCTCCATGAGCTTGTCCCAGCCCATGGCCTCGATCTGCTTCTTCTCGTCTTCCGTCAGGTATTTCTCGGCGAGCTTCTTCAGCCACTCCTCGGGGATCTCCGCCCCCTCCATCGCATCGAGCAGGCTTTCCAGCCCCTTGAACACGGTGCCGAAGACGCGGTCGAACTTGTCCAGATTGCGCTCGTCCTTCACCAGCGAGGTGCGCGACAGATAGTAGAAATTCTCGACCGTGTAGTCCGCGAGGTCGGCGTCGAGCGCCTCCATCAGCGTGAGGTATTCGCGCAGCGTCACGGGGACCTGCGCATCGCGCAGAGAGGTGAAGAATTGCAGGAACATGAGTGACAGATTGCCCGTCGGGTGGCCGGCGTCAAGGGGCGGAGGCTGCCGCTGGGCGCTGGACCGAGAGGGTTTTTGCTCTAGAATTGCCGGACTTGTGACTTTCTCTTGGGGGCGTTTTCGATGGGAATTATCGCGGCACTGATCATCGGCGCCATCGCTGGCTGGCTCGCGGGCAAGATTGTCCACGGGGCGGGATTTGGGCTGATCGGCAATATCGTGGTCGGCATCATCGGCGCGCTCGTCGCAGGCTGGGTGCTGCCCCAGCTCGGCGTCAGCCTCGGCGGCGGCATGATCCGCGACATCCTCAGCGCCACCATCGGCGCGGTGATTGTGCTCGTCATCCTTTCGCTGATAAAACGGGCCTGAAAGCCTGACCGAACCAGGAACGGCCGCCTTGCGCGGCCGTTCCCATGTCGCGACCAGAGCCATGTCTCGGCCGACGACCAACAAGGACGCCCGATGAAATTTACCGGCACCAAGGACTATGTTGCGACCGACGACCTCAAGATCGCCGTCAACGCCTCGATCGTGCTGGAGCGGCCGCTGCTCATCAAAGGCGAGCCGGGCACCGGCAAGACGGTACTGGCCGAGGAAGTGGCGAAGGCGCTGAACTCCCCGCTGCTGACCTGGCACATCAAGTCCACCACCAAGGCGCAGCAGGGCCTCTATGAATACGACGCGGTGTCGCGCCTGCGCGACAGCCAGCTCGGCGACGCCCGCGTCTCGGACATCAAGAACTACATCAAGCGCGGCAAGCTGTGGGACGCCTTCACCGCCGAGCAGCGCCCGGTGCTCCTGATCGACGAGATCGACAAGGCCGACATCGAATTCCCGAACGACCTCTTGCTCGAGCTCGACCGCATGGAATTCCATGTCTACGAGACCGGCGAGACCATCAAGGCCAAGCAGCGCCCGATCATGATGATTACTTCCAACAACGAGAAGGAGTTGCCGGACGCGTTCCTGCGCCGCTGCTTCTTCCACTACATCAAGTTTCCCGATGCCGACACCATGGGCCGGATCGTCGACGTCCACTTTCCCGGCATCAAGAAGCGTCTCGTCGAAGAAGCACTGCGCATCTTCTTCGAGGTGCGCGAAGTGCCCGGGTTGAAGAAGAAGCCCTCGACCTCCGAGCTGCTCGACTGGCTGAAGCTGCTGCTCAACGAGGACATGAGCGTCGAGCAGCTCAGGGAACGCGATCCGCGCAAGCTCATTCCGCCGCTCCACGGCGCCCTGCTCAAGAACGAGCAAGACGTGCATCTGTTCGAGCGCCTGGCGTTCTTGAGCCGACGGGAAGTCTAGGACAAATGCCTCTCCCGTGATCCTGAGGTGCGAGCCACGCGGCGCGAAAGCGCCGCTTGGCGAGCCCCGAAGGATGGAGGGCCAAGACGCGGCCGGGCCGCCCTTCGAGGGCCGCTGAAGAAGCGGCCACCTCAGGGTGACGAAGATGGATTTGAGCCGTTGCCTCCACCTCCGTCATTGTGAGCGCAGCGGTCGCGGTAGGGACGCTCATTGCTGAGCGCCCCCCGCACAGATCCGTACGTGCGGCTTTCCCGCATACGGCTCCCACCTCGGGTGAGTGACGGCGAAGCGTGCTCGCGGCCAAGGATGACGGATGTTGGGCCTGGGGAGGCAGTCACAGGCGAGGCGACTGATCGTCTCCCACCTCATGCCATCGGTCTGGCTGCGGCGCCGGAGCGTGCGAAGAAGCGGAAGGCGCTGAGCGCCCGACTGTTGGTCGGCACCGCATGGTCGTTGAAGTAGCCGGTGACGACCTGCCGCAGCCATTTACCCTGTTCGA
>NZ_JADPKQ010000191.1:0-25862 GCF_023074015.1 Bradyrhizobium sp. 142 | reverse complement strand
ACGCTGCGCCATAGCCGCTCGACGAAGACGTTGTCCCGCCAGGCGCCCTTGCCGTCCATGCTGATCGCGATGCCGTGGCTGGCGAGGACGCCGGTGAAGGCCGCCCCGGTGAACTGGCTGCCCTGGTCGGTGTTGAAGATCTCCGGCTTGCCGTGACGGACCATCGCGTCCTCCAGCGTCTCGACGCAGAACGCCGCCTCCATGGTGATCGACAGCCGCCACGACAGCACACGGCGGGTCGCCCAGTCGAGCACCGCGGCGAGATAGACGAAGCCACGTGCCATCGGGATGTAGGTGATATCCATCGCCCACACCTGATTGGCCCGCTCGATCGCCAGACCCCGCAGCAGATACGGATAGATCTTGTGGCCCGGTTCGGGCTTGGTGGTGCGCGGACGGCGATAGAGCGCCTCTATCCCCATCCGCCGCATCAGCGTCTTCACATGCCGGCGGCCGATCTTGCTCCCCTCGGCAGCCAGCAGGCCTCGCAACATGCGCGAACCGGCGAAAGGAAACTCCAGATGCAGCCGGTCGAGCCGCTGCATGATCGCGAGGTCGGCAGACGACACCGGACGCGGCAGATAATAAACGCTGCCGCGACTGATCTTCAAAACTTCCGCCTGCCTGGTGATCGACAGATCGTGTCCACGGTCGATCATCGCTTTGCGCTCAGCAATCCCGCCTTGGTGAGCGCTCCTTCTAAAAAACTATGCGCGGCGCTGCGCTCCCCCTGTAGGATAGAAACGGCCGGCGCTAGATTGCCGACGGGAAGGGAGCGGCCGATACGATTTTGGTGGCACGTGACCCCGTTAAAAAACCTGGTCCATGGGTTGTTGCGCACTTGAGAGTGGTGACGCCATCCGGCGATCCCGTTTAGGAATCTGAATAAATTGCGCAGCCCAGCCCTTCCGCCGTGTCAGCAGGAGGATTGGAGATGAACCGCAACAAATCGAAATCCAGGGCCGACCGCACGATGCCCATGGTGCACCCGAACGCGGCTGCCATCGACATTGGCGCGACCATGCACATGGCTGCCGTCAGGGCAGATCGCGCACCTGAGCCAGTACGCAGCTTTGGTACCTTCACGGCTGATCTGCATCGGCTGGTCGACTGGTTTACAGAATGCGGCGTCGAGACCGTCGTCATGGAATCGACCAGTGTCTACTGGATCCCGATTTTCGAGCTTCTCGATGCACGGGGGTTCACCGTGTTTCTTGTCAACGCGCGCGATGCCAAGCACGTGCCGGGCCGCAAGACCGATGTCAGCGACGCGCAGTGGCTGCAGCGGCTCCATTCGTTCGGGTTGCTGCGAGCCAGCTTTCGACCCAAAGGGCAGATTGCCGAACTGCGAGCCTACGTGCGTCAGCGGGAGCGTCTGCTGGAGTACGCGGCTTCACACATCCAGCATATGCAGAAAGCATTGACTGAGATGAATCTTCAACTCCACCACGTTGTGGCCGACATCACCGGTGCGACCGGCCTGGGCATCATTCGCGCGATCCTTGCCGGCGAGCGCGATCCTGAGGCGCTGGCGTGCCTACGCCATTACAGCTGCCACTCCAGCGCCGAGACGATCGCGAAGGCGCTCACCGGTAGCTACCGTGCCGAGCATCTGTTTGCGCTCGATCAGGCACTCGCCCTTTACGACGCCTATCGCGAGAAGGCATCTGCCTGCGATGTCCGGATCGAAGCTGTGTTGAAGGAACTCAGCACCCACAGGGGTCGTGATCATGGATCCGCACCGCCAGTCTCGCGGCGTCGGAACAGAACCGATCAGGCGAACGCTCTGGCTTTCGACGTCCGGGCGGCGCTGTTCGTGTTGCTCGGAAAGGACATCACTATGATCGACGGCCTCGGCCCTTACCTTTCGCTGAAGTTGATCGCGGAATGCGGCGACGACCTTACCTCATGGCCAAGTGCAAAGCATTTTACCTCCTGGCTGGGGTTGGCTCCGAGCAATAAGATCTCCGGCGGCAAAGTGCTCTCGTCACGAACGCGCCGATCCGGCGGTCGGGCCGCGGCTCTTCTGCGCCTCGCTGCCGTCACCGTCGGACGCACTGACACCGCGCTCGGCGCCTTTTACAGGCGCCTCTCGTCCCGCATCGGCAAGGCCAAGGCGGTGACCGCCACGGCCCGCAAGATCGCAGTCCTATTCTACAACGCGGTGCGACACGGAATGGAGTATGTCGATCCGGGGGCCTCATCCTACGAGACGCGCTACCGCACGCGAGTCGTCAACAATCTGCATCGGCGTGCCAAGGCATTCGGGTTTGTTCTCCAGCCAGTGGAGCCCAAAGCTGGTGCTGCCGTTTCTTAGGAATCATTCTCCAGCGTCAGCTCTCCGATCTTGGCATGCAGCGACTTCACATCGACTGCGGGCGCGGCCGGCGGCCCGCCCCCTGGTCCGAAAATCCCGGAAGCATTGCCCTCAAGCTGCGATTTCCACGCCGTAATCTGATTGGGGTGAACGTCAAAATGCTCGGCCAGTTGGGCTATCGTCCGATCGCCTTTGACGGCGGCCAGAGCCACCTTCGCCTTGAAGGCCGGTGAGTGATTCCGGCGTGCTCGTCTGCTCATCGTCTCTCCTGATTCGCGGGCCTATCGTGCCCGTCGTCAGGCAGAAACTCCACTTAACGTCCTGTGCAGATTTCCGGAGCCGGCTCTTCTCATCGATCGAGAAAGCGTCAATACCCAGCCAACATGGAGAGTTTTCGCTTTTTGATCGATTGGGCTTTTGTTTGCTTGCTCGTTACCGCCGTATGGCGGCGTTTTGCGGCATCCTTCATCAACTTTGCCGTATCGTTCTTTTTAGTAATGTTACGTGGTTGCCCACGGGTTGCCCAAAAGGTGATGAAATGCGACTAACGCTGATCGTTTGTGAGTACGACAGTGTGTCGGAAAATGCTTGATCTTCCTGCTAAGAAACGCTCGCTCGCCGCAAGCTACTTTGCTCCCCGGGTAGGACTCGAACCTCAGAGTAGATGTTCAGGCCAGCCGAGGATTAAGCTCAGAAACAGGCGCTGGAATTTGATTGGTCGTGTTCTGTTTCGTCTCCTCGGTCCACCAGTTGCCCGCCGGTTGCCCATGATCCAGAGTAATCAGCCGTCGCGGATTCAATGCGTCTATAGCTGAACGCAATGCGGACGGGGCGACATGCGTGTATCTCATCGTCATCGTAATGGTTGAATGTCCCAGAAGCGTCTGCACGATGTGCAGCGGCACGCCCCTCATTGCAAGGTGCGAGGCGAATGTGTGACGGAGAACATGCCATGTAATTCTCCGCAGGCCAGCCTTCTTGCAAACCTTCTCCATCCGGTAGCTCAGCCGGTCATGATTGAACGGCTCTCCATTCGCATCCGAGAACACATATCCCGTATTGCTCCTTCTTCGGTATAACAGCTCATAGACATCAGCATCGAGCGGAATATGCCGCATCCGGTTACTCTTTGGAGAAACAATGGCCTTGGCGCGGTCGCATCTGGAGTGCCTGACGGTCACGTTCATGTTCTGCCAATCAATCGAAGACCACTGCAGTCCCTTGAGTTCTCCCTGTCGCATTCCCGTTCTGAGCGCCATCAGCATCATCTCACGAACGACGCCGCTGGCGTGCGACAATAGCAGTTCGCATTCGTCCGACGAGAGATAGTCTGTCTGTGGCGGGGGACATTTAGGCCACTGGATCTTTGGCGGTTTGGAATCGAGCTCCAGCCACTCATAGGCGGTAACCAAGCATTTGCTCAGAACCGTCAGGTGGTTTCTGATCGTCTTGTTCGCGAGCCCGTCCTTAACTCGCCGCGCTTTATATTGCTCGATATGTCGGCCGGTAATTTGGCCAACAGGGATTTTTCCGAAGAAGGGGATAAGCGCGCCGCTGAGAACGTATTTCTTTATTCGTTGCTCGGAATACTTGTTGTTCGGAATCACGTATTCCTCAAACCATTTCAGCGCGAATTGCTCGAACGCTTGCGCCTTGTCCGCTTCGTCCGACCTACGCTCAATCGGTTCACCGCGCGCCAGTTTTTGCCGCAGCATCGCCTCATAAGCGAGCGCTCCGGATCGCGAATTTTCTGGGCTTCTTCTTCTGTAACGCGTGTGCTCAACCCTGAAGTCAACCCACCATGATTTCCTTATAGTTCGTACTGCCATAGATATAGTTAGTCGACTGCTTGCACCCGCTGCTTCGCTAGATACGACATGATGTCGCCTTTGGTAAAACGCACGCAGCCACCTATCTTGACGAAGGGAATTCGTCGCCGCTGCTGGAGGCGTCGCACGCTAGGAGCCGACACTCTCAGAAGCTCTGCCACTTCAGCGATGGTCAACAGCTCTACATCGGGTGTGGAACAGTCTGCATTTTTCAAAGAACGATCCGGCGCCGGCAACTTGTCATCACCGGCTGGCGTTTCAACTCTATCATTGATGCGGGGTTGGAGCATGCAGGCATGTTGCGTGCCAACCCTTGCGAGGGCCAGGCGCGGGGTCGTGACAACTTCGCAACAAGAAACACTGTTGCTACTACTTAGTATTCCTCCGGCCGCGGCCGCCTTGCTCTCCGCTTGGCGGAGGCCGAATATGCTATTTGATCACCCGGTACTTCCAGCCCGCCGTGGCTTGTTATCGCGCACGCACCTCCTTGTGCCACGAGCTGCCATGGTCGCGAGGAACATTGCCGATACTTTTGCTAAGCTGTAGCCTTCTGCATAGACTTTTCGTTTCTTCTGTTGCGTCTGACGCGGGACCGATCACTTACAATATCAAGGCATCCTCGACACTTTGGGGCATGCAGAACGCGTGTCAACTTGATGTTACGAACACGAAGGAGAAGGCATGTACGAACATAAACAGCTTTTCGACACCATGCTGCAGCGGATTAAGGAAGTCGGCGCTGAGAACGGAGAACGGCCTCCACAGGCTCTAGGGCGCTGGTTCGCTAATATTTATTTTGATACACCTAGAGATATCTTTATTTCAGATGGTCGGGCGACGCGAAGGTCGACCAATTTTTCACAACTACAAACGGCAGAGAAGTGCAACACCATATTCTAAACACCAAATTCACAGAAAAGTATAACTCAACCGCCCCGCCCGCTTTTTATAGCGAGATTACCGCCTTCTGGCAGGCGTTCAAGAACAAGGCGAACCGTTCAAACTATCTAGCAAACCTAGTGAGAAAGGAGTTGCGACAGCGTTATTCGAAACTTTTTGACTACTATGATGAAGGCCATGCGCGCCTCTATTTTCTGACAAATCACAAGCGCAACGATACTCAAATTCAAGCCATCAAAAACTATGATGTAGAGGTGTTTCACTTAGAAGACGTATTGCAGTTCATGGCGGATTACGTCGAAAATGCGATGCCGCTCACACCGCCGTTACTACTAACTGGAATAAGCAACATTCTTTCTGCTGATCAAAGTGAGACGGAGGTGCCTACGTCGATAGTCTTCGCGCGACTGACTGACTTTGTTGCCTACATGAAAGACGACCAATATGATCTGCTCTTTAATCGTAACGTGCGACTTTGGCTTGGCAACACGCAAGTAAACGAAGCGATAGCGGAAACTTTTCAAAAGCACCCAAAGGAATTTGCCTACAGCAATAACGGCATCACTATCCTGTGCGAAAAGCATGTTTCTCACCAAGGAAAGCACGAGATCGTAATCACCAACCCTAGAGTTGTTAACGGCTCTCAAACTCTTCACAGCGTTCGAGATGCTGCGAACCCCGCCGCTTCGAAGTCCGCGCGAGTGATGGTCCGCATAATCGAAATTCCGCCTCTAGGTTCGAACAACCTTCCACAGCAAGTGAAGCGCCGGAAGGAAATAATTCGTCAAATCGCTCTTCGGAGCAACTCCCAGAACAACATCAAGAAATGGGATTTGGTATCGAACGACGATTTTCAGCTGGAGCTGTCACGACATTTCCGTACTAAGAAACTTTTTTATGAGCGCCGCAGACGAGAGTGGACGGAGCGACGGACGGCATTGAAGAGCGTCAAGATTTCGCGGGGCCCCGAACTTAAACGCCTGACACAGCTCATAGCTGCGTATTACTGGGACAACAAAACGCTCGGACCAGTTGCGGCCAAAAACCCAGCGCTTCTATTCGAGGGAGGCCGCTACGATGAGATAACGAGAACCTCGCCCGAAACGGCATATCAGCTTTTCATTCTTGATGGCGTTCTAGGAAGACAAGTCAATCAGCTTTCGAAAGAGAAGCAATATATAAGGATTTCTGCTAAGCAGATGAAATATACTCTATTTGCTCTTATTGTTAGGTCATTGGAGGCCGCAAATGCTGAATGGGGTTCTGACACTCTAACAAAATTACTTGAAAAGGAATTAGATGAGCAGTCACCGAAGTGGCGGGCGTTCGTGAAGCAAATAATAGACTATGTTCGAGATGCCTTCGCGATTGAAGATAAGCTCTACCGAAAGCGCCAAGGAACTCCACTAACCCTCGTCAACTACTTCAAGTCTCAGGGATACGTTGGCCGACTGTTCCCGAACTCAATGCCGCAGAAATTGAGGTCCGCAGCTAAAACTGTTTTGTAATTTTGAGCGTGCAGCTGATGATTTAGTTGCCACTAAAACCAACGCAACTCCTTCTTGATACGCTAAGGCACCTGCGTTCGCATCTCGGCGTTGAAGTAGCTACCATTTGTACCGACACGTGACGAGGCCAGTCGCGGGAAGATTATTGGCCAAAATCCATTTCGTCTTCGGTGGCGCTCCCGGCGCCGATCGCCAGCGAGGCGCTCGAACGCATCGCCGGACTCTATGCCATCGAGAGCGATATCCGTGGCCGCGTCCAGCCCGTCGCAAGACGTCCTTCCTCGGAAGCTTACGAAACGGGAAGATAGAGCCACTTCCTTCCTCATACCGCACCCGCGGTCCCTTCGGCTAGTCTAAAACGCACCCAGCCACCATGGGCAGCAGGATTGTCGGCAAAATCGCACTACGGCAAGTCTGTCTCTCAGCGCGGGAATCGACGTGACGTTGCGATCGACGCGCGCAAGCGTGCCGGCTGCGAACGTCGCCGACACAACAGGTGCGTCATCAGCGCAATCGTGTCGCCACTCTTGTTCCTTTTTGTTGAGAGTATCCTAGGAAATTGCTGCGCTCTCAGCAGGAACTACTGCCAGTTACAGATGCAAGATTTGTTGTCTGGCCCTTCGGAGTAAGCGAAGAGCTTCTAATTCTTTCTCCCCGTCCAATCCCCATAGCCTATTGCAATGCATATGGATGATACTTCGACTTATTGCGGCGCGAGGTTGAGTCAGTGTACCCGAGCAATTCGCGCTGTTAATGCATTCGGAAAGGTGTGCGAACGAATGAGTATGAGCGTCTAACCAGTCAGATGCGGACTTAAGAGCACCTTCCGGCGAGCTCAAGAGTGCCTCGACGATCTCTTTCTTATGCTTTCGATAGACGACCCCATCTCCTTGGGTAAGGTCCACAAACTCCTTCAACCATGAAATGCGACCGTCGGACGCGAAGCCCAGCTTTTCTAGTAATTTGTCAATAATGAACACCTTCAAGATCATTGCGTTCGATAGCTGTCCGCCAGCTATGAGGGTAGCAGCAAGGCCACTATCGATAGCGAAGATGGATTCGGCTGCTGAAATGACCGGGAGGCCCCCATACCTTTCGATCTCTCTCTCATAGACGTCAAATGAAAAAGATTCACAGCGCTCTTTCGCCAGCAACTCAGTCGCCCAGCGCGATAGTTCGGAAATCATATGGCTGGCAAAGCCTTCGGCTTCACTTTGAAATCGGAGCCGTAGATGTGGACGGGGGTCAGCGTATCGAACAAAGTGCCACTTCACGTCCGACGGTAGCCTTTTCCACAAATCGCGCAGTCCACCCGAGATGATCGCGTCTTCACCGGCTGGTGGTCCGTACAGCTTCAAAAAGACCCAATCGCTTCCTGGTGGTTTAAAGCGCTGAAATCTCAAATTTGCCGAGAGGCCGCTCTTGCTCTCGATCGGCAATTGCTGAGCTTCAAGAGCCTCAATGTTTCTTAACCGCAAAGGTATCACCAATTCGGTAACATGTGATCCCTTTTGGCTTTGCAACCAAGCGTCGTTTGCATACGGCACCGCCTCTTGAAGTATCGCGGCCCCCTCTTTTGTAAGTGTCTTCCTTAATTCCTCTACTTGCGACTCGTCTTCCAAGTCTAAAAGTAGTCGATGGTCGCCCGAACAGAGATAGATGTGCTGTGGGCACAGCCATCGATCTCGCCACTCCCGAAACCAACATTTGAAGACTTCGGTGCTCGACTTTGGCTGCGCGCGCAGGTTCCACTGCGCGCACTGAAGAATGGTCTTTTTCCATGTCACACGAGGTAAGAAGACCGCGCCTGACAGCGCGCCCCAGGGAAATGACGTTGGATACGCTACTGGATCGGAAGTTATTGCTAACAGAACTTGGATCTCTCGAGGCGCCAAAGTAGGATTCAACATGCAATCCGAAACAAATGCGAGCCGCTTGTTCGATCCAGAGTTTCGGACATACAGGCGGCCACCTTCGCTGCCGACCAAAAGATTTTCTAGTCGAATCGTATTCGTTGGCTCAACATTCGCTGAAACGCCGAAGTTCGCCTCTCGCTTAGAAAGTGACGGACGTAATACAACATTGGCTAATCGGGCCTTTGTTGGCAGAAAGTTAAGTTGAACAACCTCGCGGAACGAAGCTCGCTCCCGCTCGCAAGCAGCACTCTCATTGAGGACGGCTAGAACGGCATCTTCACACAAATCTCCGAACCTCGCGAAGTGAAGCCCGGCTTTCAAAGCTCCCACATTTGGAGCAAGACAAAGAGTAAAATTCCCGGCATCGATAGAGCTCGACGACTCCGCCAAGAGAAACACATTCAGATCAACAGAAATTGGCCAGGTTTCAACAGGCGCAGCGCCCGCACGAAGTACACTGATCTCTTCTTCATCTAGGTCGGCGGTAATTCTTCCTTCACGAAGCGCCTTTTGAACGAGACCATGTAGAACATATTCTCGCCGGTAATATTGGGTGTTGCCGGATGCTCCCGCATTGCCAAACCTGAGAGGTGTAAGCCCTAATCCCCATTCGGGATGAGCTACCTCCAAGAACGGCACTTCGCGCCCTTCGCCGTATTTCGAGAGGAAGGCGTTGTGGTATCGCTGAGCAGAGGCAGAAGAAGCCGAAGAGCCCGATATCTCGATAAGCAATTGCGCTGCCCGAGCAGCCTCTCGCCCAACCGTCTGGTTTAACGCTTCTCCTTTCGTGCCAAGTCGTAAGTCGACCTGAAATGGAAACGGCCGTTCATGAGCTCGGATTTCCCGAGCTAATGCAGATGCCGCCCTAAATGACTTTATACGATCAGGCACTGCTCCGATGTCGCATCGACTGACAGCGCCCCTCAGTTTCTCCAGCACTGTGCGCTCGCGTTGTCCAGCTGCGTTAGCCGGCAAGCGATCGATTACCCACAGCAGCGGGTCACGTGTACCTATCATCGGAGGCATAAGCTCTGAGAATAAGAAACCAAGCCGGTGCAACTCCAAGAACAGCTTATGAAATTTCTCTGGCGTTGCAGAGTTAACGTTCGCGAGAACACGGTCGCGGATCTGCCCATATAACTCGGGACTAGCTGTTTGCTCAAAAATGAGACGAACTGGTGCTGTGCACGCGATCGATGCCGCGGGCTCGTTGTCAGCACCTCTTGACAAGATTGCTCTTCCGCCGTGCTGCCAAATCGCTGAATGGCTTATCCACCGTATGCTGCGCTGGATATCGACATCAGCTTCCAGCGTTTTGACATGGTCTACTATCCAGTCCATGTCCACTCGAGTGCGGCAGCGCCCGCTGTCTGTAAGCAGAAGGTCGGTTTGGCTCCCCCACTTAGGAAATGCTACTCCTGCCAAAAGACCGAACGGCGTAGGCCGAGCCGACATTCGGGTCAGAACGCGCCTAAGCTTTGCCAGTAAACGAGCATCGAATTCTCCACGCTCAAGCACTTCCTCAAGTCGCGCATGTAACGAAGGACTAGAGGTCAAGAGCGCCAGACTGAAGGCGGCGTCGCTGGTGAAATCGCCTGCCGTCCGCCAGGCTCGCGAAGTAAGGGTCTGGATCGGTAACGAGGGAGACCGCAGCATTAGGCGGCTCATGGGGATGTAAAGTTCGCCTCCATTGCGCTTGCCCAACTAAGCCTCCAAATTCCTTGTTAGGACAGCAAGAAAGCGCGGTCCCATACCGGCTCGACGTCAAACCCTATTGCCAACAGTACGAGAGAAACACCGGCAGCACCGTCCAGCAGAGACGGACTGTCGATCATCAGGCCCTCGCTCGAGTAACTCTGATACCCAAAGGCGGATTGAGGATCATACATAGACAGTAGCGTCGACGCGAGCTCAGCGACTCCTGCTCGAAGGGATTCCCGTGGCGCCTCTTTGGAAAAGCGAAGCACCACCTGAAGTAAGCCGGCAATGCCATGGCAAAAGGTCGATGATCTCAGAGCTCTGATCTCGTATGGTCTCCTAATCACCGCCTCAATGGCCTCAACGGCGGCGGAGCACAGTTTCTCGCTCTTCAGTGCCAACCCGCTCAAGAATAGAGATCGCGAAAGTCCGGGACTTCCATAGCACCAGCCAGCGTGAGATGGAGCTGTAGCGGATGCAGCTCTCACACTGACTCCGCTTTGTGTCACGTCGAGACCAACTCCGCTTGGCCAGTTCATACCCCACGCATCGTCATGCCGATGCTCCAATAGCCATGTTGCAATGTGTTCGATAGCCTCAGCGAGCCCTTCAATAGGTAGACCATACCTGTGGCCTAACGCCATGACAGCTAATGGACCCGGAATGCCGTGCGCCAGCCCGCAGTTTAAGAAACCCTGCGGAAAAGAACCCGTCATAGAATCATAAGATCGAGTGTAGTGAAGCGGCGTGTGCCAAGCTGGAAGACCGTTTGTCTCCGAGGCCAAGCCAACGAAACAGCGCAAGATTTCTTCTACTGTTTGATCGACCTCGCGGGCAGTGCCGTAGCGCGTCAGCAAATACGCCGCTGCTCCGCTAAGACCAGAGATTAAATCGAACAACTCAACTGGCGCGCCAAACGCTGGAGAGTCGCTTCGAAAGAAGCTGATACTCGGCCTCAGCAAAGCGCAGATGTGTGTGTCGAGTGTGGTCAGTAAGCGACGGTAGCGGGGAGAGCCGTTCGATGCATACTGTGCGGCGAACGCTAGTCCAGCCAAGCCGGAAAAAAGACTTGGGGTGGCCAAACCATGAGTTTCCGCGGCTTTGGTCGCAAGATCTAGCGAGATGTGAAACTGCTTATCCCATCCGGCATTCGGACAGCAACGGTCTAGATGCGCCCAAAGCAGGGATAGACCGGCATTCCCTGAACCAAACCCATAGCTACTCCACAGAAAGTACCGGGATTGCTTCGATGCAACAGCAACAGCCCGCTCAATTTGTACTGTGTCTCGTAGTCTGTTCGCAATTTCAACTGCTGCAGTTGCTGCATCTGCCCGTTGCTGCGCAGCAATCATGATGCCTCGTTGAACTACGGCGAGCAGTTAGGATCATTGGAACAGTTCGAGGTGTGTTTACACGCCGGAACACCGCTATCTTTGCAGTCGTGGCCACAGGTGAGAGTAACTGTACAGCACGAGGTTGGGCAGCCGCTGCCTGCTGTGCAATTACTGCACGTTGGAAGGCACGTGCCCGAGCCACAGCACGATGTGGGGGCGCAACTATGCCCGGTGCATCCGCCGCACGTTATGCAGGTATTGGTCGGGAAGCCAAGTTTGACCTGATCTGAACCATCGCTAAATGAGGGGAATTCAAGTTTGATGTCTAGGTCAAAATCATCGTCGTGTATTTCGGCTAACGCAGCAAATCCTGGCGTTCCCGGAAATTCGTTGGGGGTCGACGTAGGTGTAACTAGCTTGTCCATAACGGCTCCCTCCTGCCGAACTTACGAAGTAATTTCGTGCTCAACGAGAATCCACTCATTACCATCGGGATCAGTTAAGGTGAGGTGCGCTCCCCACGTCTCCTCAGTAATTTCTTTTGGACGAAGACCGTGGTGTCCGAGCCGATCGCGAAACTCGACCAAGTTGCTAACTTTGAGCACCAAACCTTCAACTGGGCCGGGCGATTTCCGTGTTCGAGCATCGACTAGTGCAACGGTCGTTTTCGCGCCCTCTGGACCCACCTCGATCCAGCGGCTGTGCGTTGGCCCACCGCGGGTATCCCTTACTACGACAAAGCCTAAGGCTTCACTGTAGAATGACTTTGCTCTCTCTTGATCATGAACCGGCAGACAAATCACGTCTATGAATTCTGCCTTCATGGCGCGACCCTTCCATCTATGTTGGGTATTCTGCTGCGTGCGGCCACTCACACTATGCTCGCATCGAAATTAGTGAAACACCAGGCGAGCCGGGGCGACGCAATTAAGCCCCGCAGTTCAATTAAATACCTTCCCTAGGTCAGTCACTAGTCAGAAACAACGAGCGCAACTGACATCTCCCATACTCATGCAATAATGACGCGTCCAGGCGATAAGTCAAGGTACTAGTACCTGTGGTAGAGTGCTTCGGCCCAGAATAGCGCACGACGCCAGAGCGCATCCACCAGCAGATTCGCGCTCGCACTGCAGCAAGGTCAACAGAACTTCGCTCTCAATAAGTGGTCCCGAGCAACGCCGGACCAACAAAGAACTTTCCATTTGCGAGGCCGGAAGTATTGGTGGAGATAGAGGCCGTTGCCAATCTAGGGCGCGTACTCATAAATCTTCGTCGATGTCCGGTTCGCCCAGATACCGACCGCCCTTGTGCAACCGCAGCAAATGTCGCGACGGGCTATGGCACAAACCCGGAAGTAATTGCATGATTTATTCGATCGGCTCGCCGCGACAATCGCATACAGCAGTTTCGCGACGCTGTACCCAATATCTTCCCGCGTTAAACCCATACTCAGGATCACCAGTTTACGCGAGGGGATGATCGCGATCACCTGGCGGAGGTGCCCTTGCAACATGAAGGTGTCGGCGGGGAGGTTGAATCCTTCGCCCCGCGCGGCGGGGCGACAAGCGGGCGGCCGCCGCCGCATCCCGTGCAAGACTCTCCAATGGTCCAGGTCGGGAGAATTGCCATGATCTTCATTCCATTCCAATCCGCTTGTCATGGCCATCAAATCGGCCACCGAGATTTCCGCGCGCGCGTCGCCGGCCCATTGCGAAAACGGATTCTTCTTATCCAGCGAAAGCTTTCCGTCCTTGATCGTCATGCCGGCCAGGGCAGCGTTCACGGTCTTCGTCATCGACCAGCCGAGTAAGGGCGTCGAAGCGTTGAAGCCTTCGCCATAGGTCTCGCCGACAATGGGCCCCGGGGCCGACTGGATCAGAGAGCTTGCCGTGAAGAAGGGCGCGTGGGCCAACATCCCGCCGAAAAGCAATCGCTGCGATCCGATCTGCTTCAGCCCGTATCTCCACCGCGCTCGCAACCGGGTCGAGCGGTTCTTCAACAGGATCAAACAATGTCGTCGAGTTGCAACGCGCTACGACAGGCTCCCCGCCAACTACCTTGCCTTCGTTCAGCTCGCGTCAATTAGGCTAGGCTGCGCCTTAATGAGTCCGCATCTTAGGGAGTTGACGTCCTCCGGTGGCGGCCGGCTGCCGTTGTATGAGGCTCAGGCGCCTTTCAAACCTTCTGCGCTCAGCGCTGCGTGGGCTGTAACTCATACATTGGTCTGCTGCGACCAATTGGATCATTACCCACTTAGCAAAGCCCCATTCTCCCGACCACTTCGTTGAGAATTATCTGCACATCCTCGATCTGGCGCGGGTCAAAATTCAGGATGCCGGTTTTCTGCTCGTAGTTTCCGCCGCCGTAGTAACAATGGGACCTATCCAATTGAAATGGGAACGATGCCAGCGTGGCATCACCTTTTCCCTTAAATACTAAACTGAAGCCCTGTGAGCCTTTCTGGGTGCCGCTAGAGCCGGTCCATTTGTACTCCAACAAGAATGTGCCGCGCGTCGGTGCCGTTCCGTTTTCTGTGATTGTTACTTTAATCTCTCGCATTGTGCCCAACCGAGATACGTCGGCAGGCTTAAGAACTTTAACAAATGGTTCTGGTTCTGCAGGAGGCGCAGCTGGAGCATTTTGAGTTAGCGGTGGTGCTTGAGGTTGAGCTTGCGTTGACGTTGTCGCCTGATTTGACGAAGTGCCAAACTTCAGACGAATGCCTATCGAGTTCACCACGGCTACTGTCAGCGTGATAGTCAGGATAAGTAAAAGAGCGGCGATTAAAGAGCCAGCAAATAACTTTGTATAGTTCGGTCGTGGCGTCTTGCGTGTGAACGTGTCCAAAACAACCACACCTAAGCCAACTCCGCTAGTTGCTAACGCTGTAAAATAACCATACGAGCCAACTACGAAGGGAGGAAGATCATCAAACGCGTCAGACCCCGACGCCTTGAAGGAAATCCAAAACACAAAGATTAGGATCGCAGCGTCAAAAACGAAAACGATCAAAAGATCCATCAGGCTGGGCTGAGCGGCAGCCCTATTGGTTGGGCCAATTTGCTTTGGCATATTCCGACACTCCATACGCTGACAGCTCCATACTCTGACAGCTCCACGAATGGATTGTTCGGATCCAAGTCTGCCGCTTTAAATAGATTTGGTCCAGACAATTTTGGCTAGTGCGGCCTTGCGAGATTTGGACCGTGAGCAGCGTCGCATTTACACGGAGGCGCCGAACGATGGCGCAATCTTGATTGTCGGTGCGCCAGGGACGGGCAAGACAATATGGCCTTTCACCGCGCCAAAAAAGCTGAACGAGCTTGGCCAGCGTCCGCATCGACCGTGAAGAGTTTCTATTGCACGTTGGGCGAGCAGGGCATCACGCTCGATCGCTCGACCCTGGCCGATTGGGTCGGCCGCGCCGCCTTCGCTGCGGCCTGTGCACGAGCGTCTGCTCGCCAGGCTCAAGGGCTCGGCCAAGCTGTTCGCCGACGAGACGACGGCGCCGGTGCTCGATCCCCGGCGCGGGGAGACCAAGACCGGCCCAATTGTGGGCCTACGCACGCGACGATCGCCCCTGGGGTGGCGCCGACCCGCCCGGTGTGGCCTATGTCTACGCGCCCGATCGCAAGGCGGATCGGCCGATCGCCCATCTCGCTGGGTTCACGGGCACCCTTCAGGTCGATGGTTATGCCGGCTATCGCGTACTCGCCGAGCGCGGCGACGTGCGAGCATTCTGCTGGGCCCATGTGCGCCGACGCTTCTACGAACTCGCTGCGGCCGGCCCGGCGCCGATCGCCAGCGAGGCGCTCGAACGCATCGCCGGGCTCTATGCCATCGAGAGCGACATCCGTGGCAGCAGCGCCGAGGAAAGGCGCGAGGCCAGGCTGCGGCGGAGCCGGCCGATCATCGATGAGCTTGAACCCTGACTGCGCGCCAAGCTCGCTCTGATTAGTCAGAAGACAAAACTCGCTGAAGCGATCCGCTATGCGCTCTCGCGTTGGGAGGGCCTGACCCGCTTCCTCGCCGACGGCCGCATCGAGATCGACTCCAACGTGGTCGAACGCGCGATCCGGCCGATCGCACCAAATCGCAAAAACGCACTCTTCGCGGGCCCCGACGGCGGCGGCGAGCATTGGACCGTCATCGCCTCACTGATCGAGACCTGCAAACTCATGGGTATCGAACCGCACGGAGGTGGGCGCCAACTCTTGAGAGCGGCGAGAAATTGCGGTGCTCTACCGTTGATGACCCAGACCAATAGCTAAGAATAGCGCCTTTTGCCTCAATGACTCCTCTGAACGCTTCAGTGTTTTCGGTACTTTCGCCACGGGCGTTCTTGCTTTCGAGTGCGCCTTCAGCAGTTTGTTATCGGCTGCAGAATATGGCTTGCGCACAGCTTTCTTCTTCGTTGCGTTCTTGGGCAATTGCTTCTCCTTTGACTCGCGACCCCGCAAACGATGTAAACCGCGTCCCGTTCTCTCCACATATCAACCCCATCAGGAATGAAGTTGCCCTACTGCGGTCGCCAATGTTTTGCGCTTCCTTAAGTCCGTCTCACCAAAGTGTTTGTTGTTTAACCGGCTCGTGCGCTTGGGCGTTATCGCTTGACGGCCCCCCGCCGCGCCCGTTGACGTTTGCATCATCAATCGACTTCTTCAAATCCAGTAGCATATTCTTGACCCAGTCCATCGACGTTTCCAGCGCGGTAAATCTGCCGTTCGAATACCACGCTATTGCTACAAATGCGCCTAAGAGCCCTAGGAAATACTCCCAGCCGATATGAACTGTTATTCCCTCCATATGCCCACAGGCTAAGCGTCGCGGACGTTCCGGCCAAGGCTCGTGAATGTGCCAGACGAGGCACATCTCCGGGCCTCGCCGTGCTCGCCATGATCTGCGATCGTCGGCGCATGAACGATGCCAGTGTAGGTCGCAACGATCGTGGGCGCGTGGTGCCGACGGTTTCCGATGTGCTCCAAGACGGTACCCTGATTGAGCTCGTGTACCGACCAGAGGAGCGGACTACGCTCCTCGGTACGTATTCTGCAGGACGTTGGACACTTGGAAGGTCCGTCGACGTGGCGGGACAACGGCTTGTTCCATTCTCCCCAAATAATAATCTCATCAAGAATGAGGTGGTTCTGCTTCCTTGGGAGCCCCGGATTTACGAAAGCGAGCAGAGCCTGATCTCCGAGATCGCCGGCTTTATCCACCGATATGCCGACCTAACGCCGATATTTGAGCAGGTCGCCTGCTACTATGTGCTCCTGAGCTGGCTGTATGACGCATTCAACGAGTTGCCGTACCTTCGGCTTCGTGGGGACTTCGGTACAGGGAAGACTCGATCACTCCTGACAATTGGATCGCTCTGCTACAAGCCATTCTTTGCGAGCGGAGCATCGACCGTCTCGCCGATCTTCCACACGCTCGACGCGTTTCGTGGGACGCTGATATTTGACGAAGCGGACTTCCGCTTCAGCGATGAACGATCAGAACTCGTCAAGATTCTCAACAATGGCAACATGCGTGGCTTTCCGGTGTTGCGCACCGTTATGAATGGTCAGCGCGAGTTCAATCCGCGAGCGTTCCATGTGTTCGGTCCAAAGATCGTAGCCACACGAGGACGGTACGAGGACAGGGCGCTGGAAAGCCGCTTTATCACGGAGGAGACCGGCGGACGGCCCTTACGCGCCGACATCCCCATTAATCTGCCTGAGACATTCAAGCAGGAAGCACGCGAGCTGCGTAACAAGCTGCTGCTGTATCGTTTCCATAGAAGACACGAGGTCAAGCTCGATCCCAGTCTTGTAGATCCGAAACTCGAACCGCGTATCAATCAGATCATGCTGCCACTGCTCAGCGTCGTCGGTGATCTGGCCCTTCGCGACGAGCTCAAGGAGGCTGCGCAACGTACCCAGCTCTCGATGATTGCTGAACGCGGTCTTCTGATGGAGGCCCAAGTGCTGGAAATTGTTACTGAACTGATGTGGATTTCCAGGCGGCCCGTACTTGCCGTCGGAGAGATTACGATGAGTTTCATCAATCGGTACGGCGCCGAATATGAGCGGCCAATCACGAACCGGTGGATAGGAAGCATCCTGCGCAACAAGCTGAATCTTCAGACATACAAATCCCACGGGGTGTATGTCGTTCCGCTAAGCGAAAAGGAGAAGGTCGAGCTTCTATGCGAACGGTACGGCGTGAATGTTTTCGCCGATAACGTAATGATGGATACAGAAGGGGACATGGGGACTTCGGGGACGTAGCGGGTGCGCGACAGAACGGCGCCGATTGCGGGATGCTCGGCAATCTCGAGCTCGGGGTCACGCCATGCGAACGCCCCACGTCCCCTTGTCCCGCTCCACACTCCGTTCATCGAAGCGTGGCACTATCGACTGAGCCACAATGGGGTACGGCGTTTTATTTCGGTGACGAGTCGGCACTTTTTCGCGTCTCGAACCGAGGTGTTCTCAGGCGAATAATTGCGTGTGTGCCTGTCATAAGGCCACGACGCTATGCATCACGACCTCAAATCATACATTCGACCTCTTCGCCGCCGCTTTGGCTTCACGCAAAAGGAGATTGCCTTTCTTATCGGAGCCAAGTGCCGAACTGCGATCTCGCGCCTTGAAGGCGCGAAGCGCAAACCGAGCCTAGAGGCTCCTTTTATATTTGCGTTGCTGTTTGACACAACTCCGTCGGAGCTATTTCCCGGGCTGGTGTTGGAGCTTCATGAGATCACGGTTCGGCGCGCAAATGATCTCTACGAGGAGCTTCAAGGCAACCCGTCAAACACGACGCAATTCAAACTGGACTTTCTTGAGAGATTGCTGAAACGAGCTGAGACGCGAACACTTCGCACAATATGAGGCAAGCCGGTCGACATGGGCTCACTCTCTCAATCTACTTAAACACGCGCGGCTTCGCATTCGTCGTGTTCGAGGGACACTTCTCGCCGTTCGATTGGGGAATACGCGAGATACGCGGACCTCGCAAATGCAACCGATGTCTCCCGCGTATCAAGCAAATTGTCGATCGCTATGCGCCCAATTTTATCGTTATTCAGGACACCTCCGAGCACGGCACGCAACGAGCGCGGTGGATCACGACTCTCAACGTCTCGATCAATGTACTTGCCAAAGACCGCTCCATTCCCGTTTTTGCATATTCGCGCGATCAGGTTCGCGGTGTGTTCGAGCGCCGCGAATGTCCGAACAAGCATAGTCTGGCCGAGATAATTGCGAAGCAGATTCCCGCGTTCGAGCGATACGTTCCGCCGCCTCGCAAACCTTGGATGAGTGAGGACCGGCGAATGGGCCTTTTCGATGCAGCGGGGTTGGGACTCGCGTTCTTTCAGTCGATCGACAGGCAAGCTGCATAGACGCGTGCAGAGAGCCGCGCCAAATCTCCGCATTGAATGTCCTTTTTGGCAACCCGTTGAACGTACATCGGTATCGACTGCATCCTGGGTCTATCTAGTTGGCTGGGAAAGCCAAGCGAGAATTAAATGCCACGCAGTTAATTGTAACAATACTCTTGCTATTCAGATAAAATCGTCCAATAGATACCACATTAAATAGAGGCGCAGCTGAGCGCCTGACAGTTGCCCCACAAAACGGCGAGACACCGAACTCTCCGCTTCTCCAACTGGCAGCATCGATGCCATCGGCAGGCACGACAAGAGCGGCGTGTTTCGTCTTTTGCGGCCCCGGAATCAGAATCAGCAGTGCAGCGTCGTGCTGCGAGCCATCTAGCCGCTGATAATCCCATTGCGCATCAATTTCATTGGATGGGGGATTAGCATGATTAGATCAGTTTTCGTTTTCGCCATTGCCGCACTCTCCATCAGCGCCGGGGCAAGCCATGTTCAACAAGGCGCTTGGTGCGAAGCCAATTGCAAAACGCTTTGCACCAAAATTTGGGGCAGTGCGGGCGCTACGAACTGCTTCGCCCAAATTCCTTGTTCGAATTACGTGGGCAAGACTTGCGCACCGGCCTCGGTCGTAAATGCGCGATACACGGTTTATTGTCACAGCAATTCAGGAAAAGGGACCTGCCACTGATGCGGCGTGTCGAGCGTGCAGCTCTAAGCTCAGAATCATAGTCCGTGAGCGTCGAAAATGAAAATCATGTTGGCGGTTGGCTGAAGTGCGGGCCGGGCAAGACGAGCTCTCAGCAAATGCTTAGCCCGGGGCCACAACCGTTCTGGGAATTATCACCGACAGCAATTTAGGACCATCGACTACAAATCACCGGAGCGACGCCATGGCAACGACTCCTATCGTCATTTACAATATCAGTGACCTTCAGGCGATCCAGAATGATCTGTCGGGCTACTACGTGCTCGGAGCAGACATCGACGCTACCGGTTTCACTTTTACACCCATCGGGAGCGTAGCAAATCCATTCACGGGGATCTTTGCATCAAATCCATTTACGGGGACATTTGATGGCCAAGGTTACACGATCAGTAACTTGACAATCGATCGGGAACACTGGCGCACGGATGCGGGCCTTTTTGGAATGATTGGGGCGACCGGCACCGTTCGCAATGTCGGGCTGATAAATGAGTTGGCGAGTAGTCCGGTGTTTTCGGATGCCGGGGGCCTTGTCGGCGAGAATTTTGGAACGGTATCCGAATCGTACGTGACCGGCAATATCGGCGGCTTCGGTTTTGTTGGCGCACTAGTGGGGATCAACTATGGAACAGTATCGCAATCATACGCGACCGGAAGCGCCAGCGGCGGGAGTGTTGGCGTACTAGTCGGATACAACAGTCCAACGGGGAGCATCACGCAGTCATTCTCGACCGGGACGGCTTCGAGTGGGCAACTCTCATCAAGTGGTCGCGGCACAATTGGCGGGTTAGTAGGGCACAACGACGGAGTGATCTCGGATTCTTATTCGAGTGCCGCAACAGACCCTTCATTCGACACCAGTAATTTCGCCAACGAAATCGGCGGATTAGTGGGTTACAACAATGGCACCGTCACGCAGTCCTATGCAACCGGTGCAACCGGACTCGTTAGGGGCGGCAGCTCTGTGTTGGGCGGGCTAATCGGTGCAGAGTCCGGATTAGATAGCGTCATCGCATCCTACTGGGATACTGAAACCAGTGGCCAGTCGGCAAGTGCCGCAGGCATAGGTCTGACGACCGCTCAATTGCAGTCCGGCACCTTGCCGGCGGGGTTTGACCCGACGATCTGGTTCGACATAGCGGGCCAATTTCCGGAGTTACGGTGGCAAGCACCTGCAATCGACGTCAACCACGCTCCAGTCGCATCGACCATCGCCGCGGACGCGAACGAGGACACGAACATCCTTCCGGTGAAGTTGACAGCATTGTTCACGGACGCCGACTTGAGCGACACCTTCACATTCTCGAAAGACACGACCGGAACCGCTGGTCTCGTTATCAACAACCTTGACGGGACGTTCACGTACGATCCGACCGGAAAGTTCGAGTCCCTTGGAGTTGGGGAAACGACGACCGATACGTTCACATACACGGTGACCGATAACCACGGAGCGAGCTCGACGGCAACCGCGACGGTTACCGTTCATGGTGAGAACGACGCCCCGATTGCTGTGCCAGATGTCGTCTCTATGCAGAAAGGAACAACGTTCAGCGCCGGTAAGGCCCATGGTGTCCTTGCAAACGATATCGATCCCGATACTCACGACAATCCGACGCTGAAGGTCAGCGCTGTCAATGGATCGAGCAATCTGATCGGCTATCCGATTAAGGGAACGTACGGAACACTTACGCTCGCGGCTGACGGCAGCTACACCTATGCAACAAAAAATAACGCACCAGTCGGTGCGCAGGATGTATTTCACTATACTATAAGCGACGACCACGGCGCGACCTCAGTCTCTACACTCACGCTACAAGTTCCGTATCCCGCGCTCGTTATCGGGGCTACCCTCGCTGGTTCGGTCAGCGAGCGGCCGCTTGTAACCGGGGGCAGTGCGATCGATCAGGCATCACCCGGGTCTATCACGCTCAATGTTCCCGATCCGGTCAATCCGCCGACCGCAACCATCGATAAGCCGCGTCAGACAATCACTTGGCAGGATAGTACGCACGACTATACGCCTCAGCTCACGTCCGCTGAGCTTGCTACGTTAGCGGCGGCGTTTTTGATCACGCAAACGGGCAATGCGAATACGGAGAAAGTGACGTGGGCGTATAAGATCCATGATTCCGCGCTGGATTTTCTTGGAGCCAACGAGACCATCAGGGTCACAACACCGATCGTGATCGATGATCATCATGGAAACCTGGTCACTGAGAAAGTCGTCGTCACGATAAATGGCGCTGATGACAAGCCGATCGCATCCACCGACACAGCGACCGCGTCGCAGAGCGGGACAGTGCACGCGGACGTTACAGATGGCGTCCTGGCCAATGATACGGATCCCGACTTGCATGACCTAGGCCATTTGGTCATTAGTGCGGTGCAAGGCGATGCGGGCGCGGTCGGGCACTCGATCATTGGGAAGTATGGGACTCTAACTCTGGCAGCAGACGGGAGCTACGGTTACGTACAGACGGCCAGGGTGCCAGACGGTGCGGGCCCAGATGTGTTCAAGTACACTGTGAGCGATGGACACGGCGGAACGGATGTTTCAACACTAAGCATCGACGTGCCCTCAGGGGAGCGGGTGACGTATCATGGCAGCGGCCTCGTTTTCTACAACAAGTACGACGCAACGGTTACTCCCGCGTACCACAACGCTATTATCGCTGCAGAGAACTTTTTTCAAAGCCACTTTACTGACGCGGTGACGATCAACTTGCATTTCGCTACGGAGCCGGGAAACTCAGACGGGACCGATTTTGTCGCGAAAAATGTGCCGACGGGTTACCCAGTATCAAACACTGGGTATGAACAACTAAAGGAGCACCTTGGTGCAGCGGCGACGACCACGGACGACCTAACGGCCATTGCTAGTTTACCGGAATCCGATCCGAGCTCAAATTTAGGGTTCTTTGTGACCCCCGCGGAGCAAAAGGTGCTCGGTCTGCCAGACCCAAATGACAATGCATTCGATGGGACGGTGTACCTCGACAGCAAGCTATCGTATTTTTACAACGGTGATCCGACAGGCAAGGACGCTTTTAAATTCGACGCTGTTGGCGCGCTCGAACACGAAATTTCGGAAGAGATGGGACGATTGGGAGGGCTTGGCCCGGATGTGGGGTCCTTTTGGAGTACGATGGACCTTTTTCGTTACTCCACCATCTTTCCTCTCATCGGCGTCGGACATCACGACTACGACCCTGGGCATGCCGCCTTTTTTTCAATCAATGGACAGATCTCCGCTTTATCTTCCCAGTTCAATGACAACCCAAAGTCAGGTGATATGGCTGATTGGAAGGGTGTTGTTCAGCTTTTTGGCGGGATCGACGCCTTCGGTGCAGGTACTCAGGGCCAGAAAGAGATAGTCACGGCGACCGACCTTCAGATCATGGATGTCCTAGGTTGGACCCCCACTTCACCCCCAAGTATTACGATGGCCACAAACTTGAGCGGATCAATTGACTACCACCTGCTTGCTTGACTCGTCGCTAATTAAATTGCGTCGTTTCAGTCACCGTGCCCCAATCCAGGAATACTCATCGTCCCATGTTGGAGCGCTAAGGCGCTTGGTATTGTTTGATTTCAATTTTCGTACTTCCTATTGGCTCCCAAGAGCTTTGCTTCCAGGAGCAGGCCTTACTACCCTGCAAATCGCATCCAGTAATTGGTGCGAGAAGATGTATGGTATACGCGCCGGGCGCGGAATAAATATGGTAAGCGCCGGCGCCTCCGAAACAAGCCATCTCTCCACAATTAACCGGATACAAGGCAGTCCTTCCGCACGTTCCGTCACCGAAATCGATAGCAAGGTTTTTCTCCATATCTACTGGCACACTGCGAGAGCCGGGAATTGAGAAGTATATTCCGTGCGGGTTCTTCGAAGACGGAGAAGCCGAAATCAGAACATGCCATCTGTCATTCTCAGGAAGCACCATCGGACAAGTGACCAAGCCGGTGTTATCTGCAACTATCGGATCGGTTATGCCGGTATGCATCTGGTGGCCAGCATGAATTGCATATTGTAGATACAGTAGGGCCGCAAAAACTCCAGCGACCAAAGCGAGAACTTGCTTTAGCTTAGACATTAATTAGAAAGTTTAGCATGGAGTGTCGTTCCTTGCGATCAAGCAATCAAGTTCTGGAGCACAACACCTGAACGCGGTCAAAGATTCGCAAAAAAGACATTGCCCTAACCGCTACGCAGTAGCGTCGGGATCAATCGTCGCCGCTGAAATCTTCCTCAAGGTCCGCAAAAGACGCTGCTTCCGCTTGTCAACCGCGAGTCGAACTTGACAAAGAAAGTTCGCAAGCCAAAAGGACACCGTCCGGGACCCGCCCAAACCTTTGAGCTGGCTTAGCGACAATGTCGAGTGTAAGCGTAGCGCCGCGGCCCTTTAGATTGTCTGTGCGCGATCTTGGGAGCACCGTTAGAAGAGTACATCTTCTGCAAGGGTGCTCACAATGGACGACCATTCGGACGACATAAGACGACCATTGACACAGCGTATCAAAGTGTACGCCGGCGCAGGCCGTAAGCAGTGGCCGGATGATTTGAAGGCGCGGATTGTCGCGGAAAGCCTTGAGCCAGGCGCGGTTGTAACAGATATCGCACGCCGGCATGGCTGCCGGCCCCAGCAGGTGCACGACTGGCGGCGCCGGGCGCGTTTGGGCCAGTTGGTACTGCCGCCTTCGGCGGACACGCTGTCGTTCGTGCCGGTGGTATCGGAATCGGCGCTATCGGCGGCCGCAGAGCCCACCGGGTCGCCGGAAGCAGCCGTTGTGACGGTTGAGCTCCAGGGGCCCGGGTTGAGGTGCGCGGAACCCCTGGCCTTGCTGTGTTGAGTGATGCGTTCTTGGCGCCTCGACGGACACGTTCATGCTGACGCCGCCCGCGAGCCTCATGATTTACGTTGCGACCCGACCTGTAGACTTCAGGAAGGGCGCGGATGGCCTGGCGCTCTTAGCGAAGGAGGCGCTGGGTCACGATCCGATGAAAGGCGTGGCGGTGGTCTTCCGTGCGAAGCGCGCCGATCGAGTGAAGATTGTCGTCTGGGATGGCAGTGGCCTTGTGATGTATTGGAAGCGGCTTGAGGGCGGCGGCTTCAAGTGGCCACCTGTTGTTGACGGCGTGATGCGGATGAACGCCGCGCAGTTGTCGGCGCTTCTGGCCGGCATGGATTGGACACGCATGCACGCACCTCGAATCCCGCAGCCGAAAGCGCTTGCGTAAGGATATAAAATCTTCGCTGCATCGGGGCGCGAAGCATGGCAGACTCGGGCTAATGAGTGATTTGCCTGATGAGCTGCCGAGCGATCCAGCCGAGCTGCGTGTCTTTGCCGTGGCTCTGCTGGATCGCTGTGCCAGGCTCGAGCGGTTGCTCAAGCTTGCAAAAGATGCGCAGTTCGGTCGATCGTCGGAAAAGCTTGACGGAGTCAGCGCCGAGCACTGGCTCTCCGACGTCCTCGCAAAGCTCGTCAATGGCTGGCCTGCGGCGCGACTGGACGAACTGCTTCCGTGGTCGTCGACCTACACGATGCATGCACACGATCCGCGGCTGGCAGCATGAGTCTCAACACGACCGCCGTGCGGATCAAGGTGACCCTCAAGGACGTGAAACCGGAGGTGATGCGGTGCCTTGTCGTACCCGTTAGCCTGCGCCTTGATCGGCTGCATCTGACGCTTCAGGCGGCGTTTGGCTGGACGAATAGCCATCTCTTTGAGTTCGTGGCTGGCGAAGGACGTTGGGGTATCCCCGATCCCGACGGTGATTTTGGTCCCCAGCCCATCGATGGTAACCGGCACGAGGTCCCCACCTCGCGGTCGTGAGCTTGGTCTGCGATACAGCCTGGCATGAGCTGATCGTTGGGAGTGAATCGATGGCAGATGCCATGCTTGATGCCAGGCAGGAAGGCGGTTCGTATCGTCGTATCGAGTTGATCACCGGGGAGCGGCGCCGGCGGCGGTGGACGGCGGAAGAGAAGGCACGGATCGTAGCGGAGAGCTTCGAGGAAGGGGCCAATATTTCCGAGGTTGCTCGGCGCAATGGCGTTGTCCGTGGGCTACTCACGGTATGGCGACACAAGTTCACGACGGCAGCAGGCGTTCCAGGCTTTGTGCCAGTTCGAATGTACGCATACGACGAAGACCGCCTGATTGACGCATGCGCGCGGGCACGGCGAGCTCTATGATGGCGTTGCGAGAAGGTCAGGCAGCCTGCTGATCGGCGGGCTTGTCGGCTCGGCGCAGGAGCTTCCATTCCCAGGGCA
>NZ_JADPKQ010000123.1:0-557 GCF_023074015.1 Bradyrhizobium sp. 142 | reverse complement strand
GGCACCGGCCCAGACAACTAGCGCAGACGACCGCTTTGTCTAAGTACATGACACATGTTGAATTGTTCATGCGCAAAGTTGCGGCGGGGGCTAATCGAGGGCGAGGCGTTCGGCTAGCCCTCGATACGTTCCCTTTTGAACCATTATTATTTCCCGCGCTTCTAGCAGTCGTCCGCCGGCTTTTTCTGGGACGGTGCGGGCTGGGCCGCGCCGGCCGTCGCCCTCTTTGATTGTTCAGTGAGCTCGGGACGGGTCCCCTCGACCGCGCCTACCGTCCGTGACTCCTGGGAGGATGCGGCCTGGGTCGTCGTTGATTGCTCGGCAGCGGTAGGCTGGCGCTGCGCATCTTCCGACGACGTTGCGGTATGCTCTGAGGCTTTGCTCATCGAAGATGTCGGTGGGTGCTGCTTGGAATCAGTTGGTGTAGCCAGTGGTGTGTTCGGTATAGCCCGGGACATTCCCTGATCCTGCATCGCGGCTCGCCGTGTTGCAGGGACCGGCATATACAGAGGTGGTGCTGAAGGTGAGCACCGCGCCCAGGATCATAAGTCTGTTAG
>NZ_JADPKQ010000069.1:0-557 GCF_023074015.1 Bradyrhizobium sp. 142 | reverse complement strand
CCGACCGTCAGCCCATAACCGCCGCCGCCTGACCGGCCCGGTCGTCACCAAAAATTGGCGATAGCTCGGGGTCGCCCGAGAGTACCGTGATGTCCGCTCCCTTCGGCAAGGTGGGTGGTGCTGCCTCCCATTTAAGGTCACCAGAGTTAGCTAGAACTTGAGCGTGGTTCGGAGACCGAACACTAACGCGTTCCTGCCTTTCCGGCCAGCGGTCCCGCCGGTAGCGTGGATGCGGGATTAAATCTCGCTTCAGATTACTTCATCTTGCACCTAATCGCGTTGGAGAACGCGCTTTGAGGAGCACGTCTTCGAGCAGGCACGAAGCGTCGAGGCAAAATAGACCGCCAGACGTAGCTTTCGCTTAGGAAATCTATTGCCTTCGGTTTTTAGAAACCAGCGGCAGAGGAGGGCAAGAACTCAGTCAGCAAGTGTTGTTTGATATTCCCCGGCTCACGCTGCCCTTGGGAGGCCAGCAAGAGAACTCGCTCGGCAACTTCCACCGCAGAACGCTGCTGCTGACGAGTAAAGGAGGGGCTGGACAGAACTTCGTCTAGAAT
>NZ_JADPKQ010000015.1:0-557 GCF_023074015.1 Bradyrhizobium sp. 142 | reverse complement strand
GCCACGCAGGCCACGCATTTGCGCGCAGCCTGACGAAGCAACGGTGCCGGACCGGCGTCGTTCCTCGCTGCGGGAAAAGCTCCGGACTCACGAATATTGGGCTATGCGGATTATCGTGTTGAAGTGTCCCTCCACACGAACGGACTATCCGTGGTTGAGTCGGCGCTTATCGCAACTGGCTCGGGTCGAAGCAGCACCCACATGGGTTAGGTTTATCGGCCCAGCGATCCGCTACGTTACGAACTCAAATCTCCGTCTCACCTTGGGCCCGCCGCCGGCCCACTCCGGATATCTCGCTCCAAGGCACTACTGACGTGATGTGATGTGCCAGATACGGAAGCTCGAATTCGAGTTGAAGGCTTGTACGAGCAGACTGGTATCCCGTCCCGTTGACGAGGCAATGGGACTGACACCTAAAACCGGCGCTTACCCTTGAGCGCGGCTTTCGACCCAGAATATGGATGCAATGCAGGAAAAGCTCCGAAGTCACCCGTTGAACTGGCAATGGCTAAATCGCCAGGTGCTCGAAAGCAGCTTCGAGCATCTATTTCATGCAC
>NZ_JADPKQ010000316.1:0-26105 GCF_023074015.1 Bradyrhizobium sp. 142 | reverse complement strand
CAAACAGGATCGACACCTCATGAGCCAGACGCCCTGTAAGCGATGCGACTATCTGCTTCCGATATGCTGGTCCCGCGCCGGCGGCGATCTCGCTCAACCCAATGGCATCCGTCAGCGTGCGGATCGCCCCTCGATCCGATCCAAGCGACCGCCGAAGCTCCTCCCGCACTCGCCCGATCTCGCGTGCGCGCAGATATCCAGCTGGCATCAGGCTAACATCACCCACGTCATCGACATCGGCACCAACATTAAATCCCCATAGCGCTCGCCGCACTATCGGTGCCCAACTTCCCGCGACTTCGTGCCTTGGCGCTTTTTGGACGCCGGTCAGTTGAGCGTGCCGAGCCTCCTTGTTGCCGGCGTCCAAAAACCAACACAGGAGCAGAAATCGCAAGATCCAAACGCGAATTAAGGAGGGCGGAAAGCTACCTCTTGGGGTTATTAATTGAGACGCGTTGCATTCAACCTGTCAGGCCAGCCTTCCGTAAACCGTCGAGGAAGTGTTCGCGATCCAAAGGGTTTCTGTACCTGTCGGCTCGCGCCAGCCCAAAGTCGAGGCGGCTCCGAGGTGGCGCTTCGCCGCGCTCCTTCAATTCGCGTTGCCGTTCGCTGATGAACGCCTCCGATTCGGACCGTGCTTCGTCGAGACGGCCCGTCTGCGCATAGCAGGCGGCAAGAAGGCCGTGCGACCAACGGTCGAGCGGCCGCATCTCTTTGAGCGTGTTGACCGCTTGCTCGTATTCGCGCCCCGAATAAAGGGCAAGCGCGTGATACCAATGGTAGAGATTAGGCGGTAGTGGGTTGAGCCGCTTGGCCGCGTCGAGCCACGTGAGCGCCTCTCGCCACCGTCCCCAGTAGACGAGAATATTGGCGAAAACAGCGGCGACATCGGCGTCGTTGGGATTGAGCGCGAGCGCCCGCTTGAAATGGATTTCGGCCTCGTCATCCTTCCTGAGCAGGAACAGCAATTGCGCGAAGACACCGTGAGACCAGGCATCGCTGTCGTCGATATCGAGGGCCATCTCTATATGTCGCGACGCCTCGTCCAGCGATGTCGCGTCCGCTGCTTCGAGAAACACGTCGCAGACATGGGTCCAGGCGATGTTCGCATGAGCGCGGGCATAATGTGGGTCAAGCGCAACGGCGCTGCGGAAATAATCCAGCGCCTCGCGTGTGTATCTGGGAGATCTGGGGCGGATGCTTCCCCGAATGCCGAGCGCCGCGGACTGGCGGGATGGATCGCCTCGTCGCAGAAAATGGCCCCCTCGGCGCTAGGATCTATGCCAAGGTCCGGGCCCCGCTTGGCCGGAATCGTCGCCTCAAGGGCTATTCCCACCGACGCCAGCAGGTTCCATGGCCTACACCAGTCGTCATATCCATTGCGTGATTCAATAATTAGTCATATATGATATATAAACCTATCATCCCTATCAGTTATGGTTAGTTCGATGAGTTCGCCGAAATCCAATGCCGCGCTTGAGCGCCTTGGTCACGATCTCCGATCGGCTCGCCTGAGCCGTCGTGTGGCGGTGGCTGACCTGGCTGCGCGCGCGGGCACGTCGTCGAGCACGATCGCGCGTCTGGAAAGAGGCGATCCGGGAGTGGCCGTAGGCACCCTCGCGGACGTGCTCGTTTCTCTTGGCCTTATCGAGAAATTGGCCGACCTCGTCGATATCCGAAAGGACGATCTGGGGTTGGCGCTGACCGCGGAGCGGTTGCCGCAGCGTGGTCGATCGTACGCCGCCAGGCTGCGCAGGCAGGGGAGGCAAGACGACAAGACGGGTAAGGATGAGCCCGACGAAGTCGATCCGAACGGCGTGGCCTTCTGATGACTGAATACTACGCCCTAGTCGCCCTTGGAGAAGGCTTGACCCCGGTCGGCGAACTGCGCTTCACGCAGACCGGGCCTCGTCAGTTTTCGATCTTCAGTTACGATCCGGCTTGGGCGAAGGATCCTCGTGCCTTCGCATTGCAGCCTAACATGCCATTTGACGGGCGGCCGTTTCATGCATCGGCACAATCCGGCAATGCCCGCGAGGCGCTCGCCGGCGTCTTCTCTGACGCTTCACCCGATAGCTGGGGACGCAGACTGCTCGAACGCGCGTATGGCAATGGTCTTTCCGAATTCGAATATCTCACGCTGCCCGACGATGCATGCCGGCAAGGCGCCGTGCGTTTCATCGATAAACAGGGGAAGATTATCGCCGGGAAGGCCAACGAGGCGGTGCCGCGTCTCCTTGATCTGGAGGCCATCACGGGGATCGCCCGCGCCTACGAACAAGGCAAGGAGATATCGCCTGCCGACATACAAGCTCTTGCCGGTGCGGGCGGCTCGGGCGGCGCTCGGCCCAAAGCCAACGTCCTTGACGGCGACGTTCTCTGGCTTGCCAAGTTCACTTCCGTCCATGATCAGCACCCGATCGAACAGGTCGAGGTTGCGACGCTGAACCTCGCCAGGATGTGCGGCATCCGCATTCCCGAGGTCAGACTGGAACTCGCCGACACGAAATTTCCGGTCGCGCTGGTCCAGCGCTTCGATCGACGCGGCAGCGCCCGCATTCCTTACATCTCCGCTCGAACGGCGCTCGGGAAGACAGGCGACGAGCTCGGTTCGTATACGGAGATCGTCGATTTCATGCGAACGGCAGCGCCAGATCCGCAAGTCGATTTCGAAGAGCTCTATCGGCGGATGGTCTTCACCATCCTCGTCTCCAACAAGGATGATCATCTGAAGAACCATGGTTTCCTTTACGTCGGTTCGGGACGGTGGCGTCTGTCGCCGATGTTCGACGTGAACCCGGCGCCCGATCGCAATCCGCATCTCGAGACGGCGATCATGGAAGGCGGCACTCACGACCGATCGATCAAGCTCGCCCTGGAGGCCTGCGAGTTTTTCGAAATCACCGAGGCCAACGCGCGAAAGATCATTCGAGATACGGCCCAACGCCTGTCTGACGGATGGCGCGAGACTTTCCGACTGGCAGGGGTCAGCGGTGCCCAATCGCGCAACTACGAAGCCGCATTCCTCCACGATCAGAGCGAAATAGCGTTGGGTCTATAATCATTCGTATATGATCGATTACTTCCAATAATTAGTCATATATGACTATTAGCTATGCTCATTGCACCAATCTTCGCCAATGCCACCCGCATTTCGGGCGCTGACTCGGTTTTCCAAATCCGGAGAAGGTCGGCGACGATCCGCGCCCGATCCTGGCTTCTCGCGACGACATCCGCTGCGACCTCAACTTCGAGGCTTCTCCGTTGCCCATCGCCGGTACAGGCCTGCAGACGTCGGTAGATATCTTCCGCGGATGTCGCGCCGGTACCGTACCATCGCACGGCGAGACCCCGTAAGACTTCGGGTCTGTCCTTTAGATCGGGACGGCTTTGCGCGATGTTGGCGATCTGCTCGACCCGATCGGCCGGCAGATCGTAGCGCTGGGCATATCGTCCGAGGGCAACCGCGGACGCATCATTGTTGGCGTCGATGACGGTCTCTCCCCAGTAGTTCACGGATTCGGACGGGAATCTCGATCTAGGCGACAAACGGGCGAATAAGGCACCGAGTTGTGCTGAATTGAGAGGACGGTAAGCCGACGCGCAACCAAGCGCCGACGCGTAGTCGGACATCGTCCGTTGACTTTCGGCGTTCGCATCAAGCCACTTGCCGAGCCTTTCCCGGCGAAGCGGGTCCATAGCGCCCGCCGAGCAGGCAAGCAGACGGGCCGCCAAGAGTTCGCTGAAATCGAACTCCTCGCGTCGCTTGCCGAGCTTCGCTTCCAGCAGCGCCTGTACCTCATCCGGATAGCCTTGGATCTCGCCGATACCGCGCAGCAGGTTTTGCGGAGGTTGGTCGACATCCAGCCCTTCGCTGGAAGAGTCGATCCATTTAGCCAGGCGGACGGCCGGGTCGCGATCGAGTTCTCGAACGCGCGCCAAGAACTGCAGAGCTTCGGCGGCGAGGATCGGCCGTCGCGGTTGTTTGCTTGGATCGTACGTAAAGAGAATGCGCCAGAGCTCGGCTTCGGCGCTCCGACTTTCTTCCGCCGAACCGGTCACGGCGCTGAGAAACAGCCTGTGCACGGCGCACCAGCCGTCGTCTTTGGTCACAAGATGAGGCTTCAGGGCGGCGACGAACTCCGACCGCTTGTCGGCTCCGCCGACGATCCGGAGCGCCTCTTTGGCGAACGTGTCGAATTCCTTGCGCTGGACCGCGAATTCTTTGGTGTAAGCCGCTCGGTACGCGGCCAGACGCATGAGATCCGCCAACCGCGCACTCCGCTTCGCGGGCTCGTGCGGCGCGGTCAATGCCGCCCAGGATGCCTCGGCGGCAAAAGCGTCCGAATTAGGCGAAAGGTGCGAAAAGTTGACGATGCCGGTATCGTCGCAGGCGATATCGATCTTCAGCTCGCGGGCATAGATCTCCATCCCGACGGCAGCGACATCGGCCTCCTCGAGCTCGGCCAAGAACATGGCTTCGAGCAGCGGCGGGCCGGTGCTGTCGGGGTCGAACTTGGGTCTGACGCCGCGAGCGAACGCCGAAACCGATTGTTGCTCGAGATGGTTGAGCATCGGCTCGAGCGGCGACAGCCAAGTGCGCAGGCCGTCATCGTCGAAGTGAGTGCGGAAGCCGAGTATCTTCGCCTCCGCCAATTTCCGCGCTCCTTCGTCGTTCAGCCGATCGATTTGCGCAAGTCGGATCCCCGTGTCGACAGGGCCGACATGTATCGGCTGTAGATCGAACGTCTGCTTCAAGCCGGGACGGACGACGATCGACCCAATGGGCGAAAGGCCAAGTGATATACGAGGGCATCCAGTCCGGCGAGGGTCGCGACAAGCACGACCGCGGCGGCGACGAGAAACCGCTTTACGCCCGAACGAATGGCCTCCGAGACGCTGAGGGGACGTCCCAGCGAGCGACCGAAAACAGTTGGAAGTCTTATCTCCTGGGTGGCCATGCCGGCGGTCACCGGTTCCTGAATCGCGCCATCCTTTCTCGATGACGCGAGAAGCGGGACCTGCTCTCGAAGCGCCGGAAAAAGGGCACGCTCGACGTCGACGTGTCCGCTCGCGTCCGCGACGGCGGAGCCGACGGAAAGCGATCGGATGAGCACGTCGGAGAATACCGATCGCTTGAGGCCGGAGTCTTCCCACGACCTTTGGTCCGCTCGCGCTGAAGCGACCGCGAAGCGTGCGCGCGAGTTCTGAAGATGCCGGAAGAAGTCGCACCTGCCGATCAGGGCTTCAGCGAAACAGCAGTCGACAATCAGGAGCGTGTTGGATGCGTCTACGATGCGCAGAAGTTCTTCGATCCGGGATCCGGTAAGGCTGGGCTCGCCGGGTTTGGCATCGACAAGACAGAACCATCCGCCTGTGGGGGCAACTCCCGCCTCTCCGTGGCCGGACAAATACAGCAGGAAAAGGTCCGGGCGGCCGGCGGCCGCTATTTGCGTCGCCGCCAGGCGGACGCCGTCCCAATCCGCCTCGCCATCGACCAAAAGCCGATGGCGCGTGTCACTATCGTCAACATCGTCGGCACCCCTTGCGTAGAGCGAGAACGCTTGGGCATCGTCCTGCGCGAAGTGCAAGCGCATGTCGCTCTTGGCGTACTCCTCGTGGAGATACTGCCCGATCCCGATAGAGATGGACGTCGCGCGCAATTCCGTTGCTCACCATTTGAAGAAGTCGATCAGGTCCCTGCGGACACCTTTGGCTCCCGCGGGCTCAGCGATCGTGGTGGTGAGCTTCTGAAGGATGAGCGGTGCAGACAAGCCGACGTGCAATGCAACGATGCCTTCGGCTTTTGATCCGAAATAGAGGACTGCCAATCCCCCGCCTACGAGCGCCATCACGACGGATGCGATCCAATATTGGGCGCTTTTCGCGTAATCGGGCAATCTGCCATCTTTGCGTATGGCGTACCAATGGACGAGCTCTATAAGTATGCCGCCGAAGAATCCGACCAGAAAGACCTGTAAACCGGAGTTGAGTGTCATTGTACACCTCCCTGCCGTCAAGCTTGCAGCAGAACAAGTATCCATTCAAGTTGTATCGAGCCGCACCTGCACGTCTTCGATTCGGCGTTCCGTAGGTCGCCCGTTGCTGGATCTCGCTGATGATTGACGATTTACATCGGGTCGGATGGAAGGCATTTCAGGATCTGTGCCTCGCGATAGCGGCCGAAGTTCTAAAGCGCCCCATACAAAGCTTTCTGGCCTCCAATGACGGCGGTAGGGACGGAGCTTTTCTCGGTGCATGGGAAGGGGGCGAGGGCTTCGCGGCCGGGAAGTCTACCATTCAGGTCAAGCATTTCGGAAATGCCGCCGCCCGTCTGTCCCTGTCGCATCTCGCTAAGGAGTTGGGCAAAGCCAAGGAGCTCGCTGCCCAGGGGCTCGCCGGCGACTACATCGTCATCACCAACGCCGGGGTTTCGGGGGCTGCCGAGGCAAGCATCTGCCAGGCTTTCGAAAAGAGCGGCGTGCAGCGTTGTCGCGTGTTCGGAGGCGACTGGGTCGCGGCCCAGCTTCGGAGCCGCCCCTCCCTGAGAATGCTCATTCCGCGGATCTATAACCTCGCGGATCTCGGACAATTCATCGACGGCCGAGCCTACCTTCAGGCACGACATCTACTCAGCGCCATGGGCGACGATCTGCGCTGCTTCGTGACTACGGACGCGCATAGACGGAGCGTGGAAGCGCTGCAGGATCACAGGTTCGTCTTGCTGCTCGGGGATCCGGCATCCGGCAAATCGACGATCGCGGCAATATTGTCCTTGGGCGCACTGGATGGCGGGGCGGAGGGCGCCATCAGAATAACCTCGCCCGAGCAACTCGACCGCTGGAATCCGGACATCCGACAAGTGCTGTGGGTCGACGATGCTTTCGGATCGAACCAGGTCGAGGCCGCCAAGGTCGACGGCTGGAACTCTCAGCTCCCGATGCTGCGCGCAGTCGTCAAAACCGGCACGAGCGTCATTTTCACTTCCCGCAACTACATCTGGGAAGGCGCCCGCCGCTCACTGCGCACGAGCCAGTTTCCGCTGTTGCGCGAAAGCCAAGTCGTCATCGACGTGCAGGGCCTTTCGGAAATCGAACGCGCGCAGATCCTGTACAATCATATCCGGATGGGCAATCAGCCGCCGGAAATGCGCCGACGTCTGAAGCCCTTTCTCGCGGCGGCTGCAACGGGGACGAATTTCCTTCCCGAGACCGCGCGGCGCCTGGGAGCTTCCGAATTCACAAAGTGCCTGGAGGTTACCGCCGAGGGAGTGATCGATTTTGTCGAGCACCCCTTGGAATTTCTCCGCGAAGTCATCGAGCGTCTAGATCGAAGCTCTTCCGCGGCGATCGCGCTCATTTTCCTTCACGGTACGAGGGGCGTACCTTCGCCGATCCCGGAGAGCGAAGCCCTGGCGACGGTTTCGCGCCTGACCGGCATCGCCGCCAGCGACATCGCGAGATCTCTTGAGGAGATGCGTGGGAGCCTGACGTTGCTCGTCGAGCATGAGGAAGGCGACAGGTGGACCTTTCGTCATGCGACGATCGCGGACGCCTATTCGATGATCGTCGCGGAAGGACCTGAGTTCGTCGAGATATACCTGCACGGTGCCAAGTCCGAACGACTGCTGGCGGACGTGTTCTGCGGCCGTCGCAGCGATGCCTACGGCGCAAAGGTGCGGGTACCGTCCGCGCTCTATGGCGTCCTGACGCGCCGGCTGTTGGACGTACCGATCGATAGCGTCCTTCATTACTTCCTGGCCGAGCGATGCGATGAAGGCTTTCTACGCGCTTTCGTCGAGGCGCGCCCGGAGATTTGGCAGGGACTTCTTCGCGTGCAGATCCCGGTGGCTGACAGCAACAATATCCGCTTGCTTGCTCGATTCAAAGAAATCGGCCTTCTGTCCGAGGAGAACATCGAAACCTTGGTAAAGGA
The DNA here is from genome assembly GCF_023074015.1 of Bradyrhizobium sp. 142. NCBI lineage: Bacteria > Pseudomonadati > Pseudomonadota > Alphaproteobacteria > Hyphomicrobiales > Nitrobacteraceae > Bradyrhizobium > Bradyrhizobium sp. 142. The sequence goes on along the minus strand of NZ_JADPKQ010000316.1, from coordinate 18,170 downwards.
GATACGGGAGAACACGCTGGAATGGTTCGACGCGTCGATTTTTCAGGATCGACATGTGCGATCGCTGCTGCCGGCTGACGAATTCGATCGGCTCTGCGCCGACGTGAAGTCGGAGTGGCTGGCCGACCTTGATGCGTCGATCGATCGCATGCGAGGAAGTTATAGCTCGAGCGATCAGTCGGGAATGTATCGTGACTTTCGTGATTCTATCGAGGCCGCCGCCAAGTATTTTTCTGACGACGACGCGCTGCAGGCGGCGTTGCCGACGGCTCTGCGTCGGATCGACGAGATGATCTACGATGACGAAGACGAGCGGCCCGCGCAGCGGCGAAGTGAGACTTCCAGATCTTCGCCGAAAGTCTCCGGCGCGCTGACCGAGATATTCAGCGACGTCGATGACGAATAGAAGTCGAGAGACCTCTTCGGGCGCCAAATCCATCGAGCATGAGGGGGACTGATCCTTCGAATCGAGATCAACAAATCCCGAAACAGAGATCCCGAATAGCCGTATCGCTTTTTGGGCGGCGTCAGCTGCTTCAATAAGTCGAGAGCAAGCTGAAGAGCCCCGCTGCGCTCTTCGTTCCCTTCGAAAGCTCCCTGTTGGAGAGATAGTTAAACAACAAGTCGCATATCCGCATTGGTGAACAGTCGAGGAAGCCGTTCACTGATTGCTGGCAGATTGAAGAATCGCCAAGCCTCGCTATCCGAACAGGATGACCCGTTTCCGATCTGAGAATATCGTGACGTCCAGGGATAGCCGCCCGTGACGAATAGGAGATTGGCGGCGGACGCGCTGAAAAGCTCACAGCACGTGCTGAATGCGAACACCGCACGGGGAATCGACGGGCTGATCCTCCCCACGTCCTCGGCAGGGCAGCTTGCTACGGTGAAACGATCCTTTAGTCGCGCGCGAGTCCGGTTGCTGGCCGAAGCGGAAGTCCGTACCAGCGACCCACATGCGGGTGCGTGATGTTCTTGGTAAGGTCTAAGCCGCTTCTTCCGCTTGTGCGCATGCGGCTGTCGCCGCACCGGGCTCTCGTGAACCGAGCCGCTGACGCGTCTCGGCCGTCCGGCTTCGATCCTTTGCGCGGATACGGTGTCGCTCGCCGGAGGCTCTCGCGTTAGGGGCCGCCGGCATTGCATGTCGGCGCCGCTATCACTGCCCCGAACGCGGGTGCCTTGTTAACCGGTCTCGCGACAGCAGTCGCCTCGGTGCCCGCGGGCATTTCATGCCCCGCGTCGCTATCACTGCCCCTTCGTCGGCTGCCTTCTCTCTTGCCTCGCTGCGCTTCGACATCGAAGGGACGGCGCTGACCAGTCTTATGGCAACGCCGCGCGTGCTAACGGTGCGCTCCGTCTTCGGTTCGAGGGTGGCGAGGCTGCCAACCCAATTGTAGCAGAGTCGCGGATGGACGCCGGCCCGCCTTGGCGCATTTGCGGCAGCGTAGCCGGCTTGCGAGATCATGCACGAAGGTGGTCGGCGGATGTTTCATAGCGGCGAGGTAGACGTCGCTCGGCGTCTTGCAGCGAGCGCACCTTATCTCAAGCCAGGGAAAGCCTCCATTCACAGCCTGATCGATGGTGGGCGACGGATCGATCGGTTCGCCGTCGCTCCACATGCGCTCATTCCAGCTTTCGCAAAGCAGCCTGTCGGCTTGCTGGATCAGGGCCTCGCCCTTGGCCCGCATCTCCGACGATTGAGAGGCCAGGATGTTGGCCATCGCACGTGCCTTGCTGAGCTCTTTTCCCAGAGCCTTGCGATCGCCGCCCGACAGGGGCGTGGGTGATACTTCGGGGCATCCAGACATCCAGGCGCTAAGAGATCGGATCGGCAATCCGGAGCGGTTACGGCGTCTCGAACGCCGGCCAGCACCCGTCTTCTTCATGCCTGCCGGTGCGCTGCTGGCAGGTGTTGTCGAGCAACCGCTGCGCCACGTCCGTCCAGACCGCGTTGCCGCCATACAATCGGACTGCATCAGCGGTCTGGATTTCCACGGTCCGCTCGCAGCGGCGGCAGGAGACGCGCAGCACGTGGCGTTGAATCTCGGAAAGACGTCGCTGACGCTTCTCGACTCCGGTGGCGGCGACGCGAGGGTCTTTCAGGACCGATTCCCAATATTCCGCCGGAAGCGGCGCATCCGGAGGCGCAGAGGAGGGGCGCCGCTTCCGGGCGGCTTCTGCGGCCAGCTTTTCCATCTGTTTTTGGGTCGGCATGCGCCAGCTCGCGGGTCGATCGGTCATTCCGAATTAGAACATAACAAGAACAAATGTCGAGTCCGGTCGGACCCTCATCCTGAAAAAATCATCCTTTTGGAAAGGGCGCGATGTCGGAACCAAGCCGGGCCGTTCGTCTTGAATCTGGCATTAGTAATGGAGTTCCCCCGCAATGGCCCCTCGCGCGAACTGGAAAGGCTTTCTGCGTCTTTCCCTCGTCACCTGTCTGGTAGCGCTCTATCCGGCCACGTCGGAATCCGAAAAGGTCTCGTTTAACCAGCTCAACCGGAAGACCGGCCACCGCATCAAGTACGCCAAGGTGGACGCTGATACCGGCGAGGAGGTCGACAACGAGGATATTGTCAAGGGCTACAAGGTCGACACCGATACCTTCATCGAGGTGACGAAGGAGGAGCTCGAGAACGTCGCGCTGGAATCGACGCGAACCATCGAGATCGACGAGTTCGTCGACCGCAGCGAGATCGATCCGCGATACCTCATCCGCCCCTACTACCTGCGTCCCGACGGCAAGGTGGGGCACGACGCTTTTGCCGTCATTCGCGAAACCATCCGCGAGATGAACAAGGTCGCGATCGGTCGGGTGGTGCTGACCAACCGCGAGCACATCATCGCACTCGAGCCGCTCGACAAGGGGCTGATGGGGACGCTGCTGCGCTATCCCTACGAAGTCCGTTCCGCAGACGAGTATTTCGACGATATTCAGGACGTCAAAGTCACCAAGGACATGCTTGATCTTGCCAAGCACATCGTCAACCAGAAGGCGGGACATTTCGAGCCGGACAAGTTCGAAGACCAGTACGAAACAGCCCTCATTGATCTCATCAACCAGAAGCGCGCCGGCAAACCCATCACCGCGGAGGCGCGCCCGCGAGGCGAGAACGTCGTTGACCTGATGGACGCGCTGCGCAAGAGCATTGGAAGAGAGGGGGCGGCCGCGACAGAGGCACCCAAGAAGCCAACCAAAAAGCCGCGCAAGGCGGCGGCCGGGCAGAAGGAAATGCTGATGCCGATCGCCGGCAAGAAGCCGGCCAGGGAGGCCGCGGCGAAGAAGCCGGCGGCCAGACCGCAGCGAAAGTCAGCCTAGCGTGTCGTTCGGCATCCATTGACGCCAGACGGCCTTTACTTCGTATCCGAGGCCGGGAGCGATATGGCTACGCTGAAAAAGACTTCCAGGAGATCGACATTGGGTGCGGGCATTCTCGCCTACCGCAAGGGGGCTCGCGGGCTCGAGGTTCTGCTCGTTCATCCCGGCGGTCCGTTCTGGCGCAAGAAGGATAATGGCGCCTAGTCCATTCCGAAGGGCGAAATCGATGCTGCGGATGCTCCGGAGCAGGTCGCGCGGCGCGAGTTTGCCGAAGAACTCGGCCCGAGTGCTTCGATTGGTCCACTCCGAGCGCTGGGGGAGGTCCGACAGCGAGGAGGGAAGCGCGTCATCGCATTCGCCGGAGAAGGCCATTTTGACCCGGCGGCGCTGACCAGCAATACCTTGGATATCGAATGGCCGCCCCGAAGCGGTCGACTGCAGAGCTTTCCCGAAGTCGACCGCGCGGAATGGTTCAATATCGAGTTCGCGCGGACGAAGATGCTGTCCGCTCAGGTAGAGCTTCTCGATCGTCTTTTGGCGATCGCGGTTGAGAGCGCCGGGAAATGACGTTCAGGATTGGAATCATTTCGGACACGCACGGCCTGTTGAGACCCGAGGCGGAACGAGGCCTGGCGGGGGTCGATCACATCATCCATGCCGGCGACATCGGGCGCCCCGAGATCGTCGACGCGCTTCGCCGGATCGCGCCCGTCACCGCCATCCGTGGAAACGTGGACAGTGGCGAGTGGGCCCGCGAATATCCCGACACGAAAGTCGTGCTCCTGGCGGGAAAGTCGATCTACGTTCTGCACGACCTGAAGACGCTGCAGGACGACCTTGGCGCCGGCATCGACGTCATTGTCTCCGGGCATTCCCACGTGCCGAAGATCGATACGGTCGGTGGCGTTCTCTACCTGAATCCGGGCAGCGCGGGACCGCGGCGCTTCAGGCTGTCCATTACGATTGCGACGCTCGATGTCACGCCTGAGGGCATGCGACCGGAAATCCGCGACCTTGGAGGCGACTGAACGCACGACCAGCAGAGGGAATTCACAGCGGAGGAGGCGAATGCGTTAATTCGTTCCGTTTGCCGGTTACGTCGACGGGAAGCGCTATTTGCGCGGACGTTCTCGCTCGCGCACGACATCCTTCGGCCGCTTGTCGGACCTGAGTCCGAGGTAGACGGGCTGGCGCAGTTCGCCCTTGCTCGTCCATTCCGCGAACTTGACCTCGGCAACGAGCGAGGGCCTGACCCAGGTCGTGGCGGCCTCGTCCTTCACTTTGGCGGGGAAGGGTGATTTAGGGGCCGTCAGCTTCACGAGTTTGGCATGCAAATCTTCCAGGACCTTGTGGCTGAAGCCAGTGCCGACATGTCCGATGTAACGCCATGCGTCGTCCTCCCGCACGGCGAGGACCAGGGCGCCGAAGAACGGCCTACTGCGCCTGGGCGCTGTGAAGCCGGCGATCACCACTTCCTGTCGGTTTGCCGTCTTGATCTTCAGCCAATCCGGGGTGCGGCTTCCGGATGTATACGCACTGTCGGCGCGCTTCGCCATGAGGCCTTCCAAACCCTTCCGCTCGGCCTCGACGAAGAATTTGGTGCCGTCTCCTTTGCGGTGAGGGCTGAAGGCGATCAGCTTGTCGCGCGGCAGAATCGCCTTCAGCCGCTTCTTGCGTTCGAGGAGAGGCTGCCTGCGCAAGTCCACTTCGTTCTCGAACATGAGATCGAAGGCGCAATACAGGAGCTTCGCTTCATGGCGCAGCGCGTTTTGAAGCAGCTGAAAATGTGAGACGCCGTCCTTTCCGATGGCGACGAGCTCGCCGTCGATCACGGCCTCGCCCTTCACGCTCTCCAGCGCTTTGGCGACCTCGATATAGCTGCGGCTGATGATCTTGCCGTTGCGACTGTAAAGCGCAACCTTGCCCCGCCGGATTTCCGCGATCATCCGGAAGCCGTCATACTTGTCCTCGAAAACCCAGCCGGGGTCGTTGAATGGCGCGTCGGTGAGCGTAGCGAGCATCGGCTGCAAGCGCTTGGGCAGGGTCGACGTCCGGCTCATTCGAGGCCCAATCCTTCAGAGCGCGTTGCGAAATGCATGGACGTCCTTAGGATTAGGGAACGCTTCGAGGCCGCGTCGTGTTCCGTAGGCGCCCTGGCGCGAGCACGATCAATCGCGGAGGGCGGATCAGACCGATGGCCAGAAAACTCAAGACCTACCAAACTTCGCTCGGATTCTTCGATTTAGCGATCGCCGCTCTCTCCATGAAAGCGGCTCTGGAAGCGTGGGGCGCAGACAGCAATCTCTTCCATCAGGGCGCGGCGAAGGAGAGCCACGACCCGGACGTCATCGCCGCGGCCATGGCAAAGCCTGGCGTCGTTCTCAGGCGCCCGGTCGGGACCGACCGGCCTTTCAGCGAACACGCCGAGTTGCCTACCGATCTTGGCGGCGGCGGACCAACGAGAACCGCCCGCAAGTCGAAAGTCCCAAAGACGAAGCAGCCTTCTCGCCCTGTCGACAAGGCTGCGGAGCGGCAGGCCGCTCTCGCATACGAACGGGAGCAGACGCGCCGCGAGCTTGAACGGGCGAAGGAAGAGGCGGCTAAACAGAAAGACCGTGAACACCGTCAGCAGGCGGTCGACAAGGCACAGGCTGCGTTGGACAAGGCCGAGCAGGAGCACGCGAAGCGGGCGGCCGCCATCGAGGCCGAGGTCGAGGCACTTGCGAAGAGATCGCAAACCGAAGAAGCCCGCTGGGATAAGGAGAAGGAACGATTGGAAGCCGCGCTGCGGCGCGCGCGGGGTTAGTTTCAGTGGCGGCACTCACGAGAAGGCTAGCGGTCCCTTCAAGCGTTCATTGTTCGGGATCCAGTACGCGTGCTGCGGCTTGGTTCACGGCCGCGCGGTCCCGTCGATCCTCAGGAGCGAACTCCATGACCGCCCGATGCAGCTCGGCTGAAATCATCAGTTGGCTTTCCAGGGGCTTGTTGGCCCACTGCCAGAAGCGATCGAATGCATCCATCACAAATCCTCCCGCAGGCCCCGGAAGAACGGGTGCCTGACTTTCCCCTCGGCCGACTTCGCGCGGTACTCGATCTCGGCGAGCAGCTTTGGTTCGACCCAGATGCGTTTGTGTGCGATCCGCTTCGTGTACGGCTGCGTCTTCCGGATCAGCGGCTTCAGTCTCTTCTGGAGGTCAGCGGCTGAAGTCTTGTCAAAGCCGTGGTCGACCTTGCCGGCATAGATCAGATCGGCGCCCTTGCGCCGGCCGACATAGATGCCGTCCCACTTTCCCTCGTCGAGCGCGAAGCCCGCAATGGTCAGCGTCTCCCGCCGGGCGCAGGTCTTCTTGACCCAATCGTTCGTGCGTCCCGTCGGATAGGTGCCGTCCCGGACCTTCGAAACGACGCCTTCGAGACCGACCTTGCAGGCGTGCGCGAACATCTCGCGGCCGTCTATCTCGAAACTTTCACTGAACTGGATGTCGGTGCTGTTCAGGATCTTCTTGAGTTCGGCCTTGCGTTGAAAGAGCGGTAGCTTCCGGATATCGCAGCCATTCAGATAGAGCAAATCGAACGCCACAAGCATGATGCTCGTCGACTTGCCCTTGAGCTCGTTCTGCAGGACCGAGAAGTCGGTAGTGCCGTCGGCGGCCGGTACCACGATCTCGCCGTCCACAACGGCCGAGTTCGCCTTGATCCGCCAGGCGTCATGGGCGACCTTCTTGAAGCGATGCGTCCAATCATGGCCGCGCCGGGTGAAAATCTTCGCCGCCTCGTTAGCCAGATGGACCTGAACACGGTAGCCGTCGAACTTGATCTCATGAATCCAGCGCTCTCCGGGCGGCACCTTCTCGATCGAGGTGGCCAAGGCCGGTTCGATGAAGCCGGGGAAGGGCGCCTTAACGCCAAGGGCCGCCGGTTTTTGACGCTGAAACGCCACTGAAGAACTCCACGCTACACCGATTCAAATTGGCACAGTTTGAATCGTTCCGGAACCTGCGAGTCCCTGTTGCGTTGCATCGATCTCACAACAGGAGGTACCCATGGCGGCAGCGAAGAAGACGAAGACGGCGCGCGGGGCGAAAACAGGACCGGGCGCGTGTGGCGGGCGGCCAAAAGTATGAAGTGGGGTATGAATCCAAGAAGACAGGACGTTCGGCGTCAGCGGTCAAGAAAGCTGTCAAAAAGGTCGGCAACAGCCGGAAGCGCGTCGAGAAGCGTCTCGAACGCTAGGTTATTGCTCACCTTGATCGTCCAGCGCGTTACCTAGACCTCGGGTGGGCATTCGGGGCAGGTATCGCCGATCGAGTCCAGGACCTCGGTCACCGCGCCGGCAGCCGTCTCGGGCGAAAAACCCGGTGGTGCATCCTGGCGGGCGATTTCGATCGCCCGCTCACGGGCGTGCGGATCTGCGCGGTCCTGCATCCAGCCGTGGTACTCACACTCGCGGATCGCGCCCGCCTCCTGCAGAACGGCTATCGCCCATCCCCGTACCGTGCGAATCGCCGTCCGCCTCTCCTTGGTCATCAGCATCAAGATCGCTCCTCCCCGAGGGACGAATCTTGCGGCCCTCCATTCGTTCCGGCTGCTAGCACAGAGCAGGGATTCCAAATTGTCGGGGCAGGTGCTTTTCCACGTGTTCCGCCGCCCTGTGCAAAACCAGCCACGCAGGCAACTTTGTCTTCCTTGTCCTCATCGCGCATGACGACTTTCAGCGCCTCGTCTGGCAAAGGACGCTGCAACGCCTTTGCCTCATCCCAAGGGGCGCGCCGGGACGAAATTTACGCGCTTTGCGGGCTGAACAGCCTGCCATTCAACGCGACCGGCGAAGTTTTAAAGAATGACGGCGTCTGGAAGGTTTATAAATTCACTTGGCAGATGGACGCAATTCTGTTCTGGGCTCGCTTCAAGGGACGTTGGTTGCGCGGTACGGAGTTTCATTTTCCCGAGCGGCCGGAGAACCTGCCGGCACTGAAGCCACTTGAGAATTGGCCAAAATCCGATCCGCGAGATTTGCGGTAGCTACAAGGTCGTTGGAATGCGTCGAGCCTCTATCGCATTGATTGTCGCCATTCTGTCGAGCGTGGCCTTGGCCGACGAGTTTGGCGGACAGGCCAGCGTTATCGACGGCGACACGCTGGAAATACATGGAGTGCGCATCCGGCTTTGGGGTATCGATGCACCGGAGAGCAGCCAGCTGTGCCGCGGCGAAGACAGCTTACAATATCGTTGCGGTGCGCAGGCCGCGAACGACCTTGACGCCTTCATTGCCCGCCGTCCCGTCAATTGTGTTCCAGTCAGCCTCGACCCGTATGGCCGCACGGTCGCGACCTGCTCGGTCGCAGACAGGGATCTCGCTGAATGGCTTGTACGCAACGGCCTTGCGTTGGATTGGCCTCAATACTCGAAGGGCCGATATCGCGAGGCTCAGCGCGAGGCTGAGCGTGCCGGCCAAGGACTCTGGAAGGGCAGCTACGTCGAGCCGTGGCTCTATCGTGCATGCATCCGCGCAAGTGGAAAGCCGTCCGCCTGTTCGGACGATGCAAATGCCCATCCTTGATGCGATCCGAGCAAGGCGCCAATCCACAATGTGTGTTGGCCAATCACCGCACTTGGGCAGGTGGCTCTGGCGCAGTTTGGGCGACTCACGCTACCCATCATTCCCAATCACCTCACTGCACAATGGGAATGAAATGGTTGCAGCCACCCGTGAATTGCCGGCCTTTGGTTACGCGCTTGAAGTCGACGGCCGGTTCAAAGCCGAATTTGCAACCAGAGACGGCGCCAGGGCGGGTGGCGAAGAACTAAAAAAGCGTTTTCCCATGCTTCAGATCAGGATCTACGACGCGCAGACGCATGCGCGCGAGGAAATCTAGGTCCTCGACTCAAGTCTTAGCGGAGGTTTTCCGCTTGCGCGCGTGCGGCTTTCGCCGCATCGGGCTCTCGTGAACCGAGCCGCTGTGCGTCTCGGCCGTGCGGCTTCGATCCCTCGCGCAAACACTGCGGAGCTCCTCGCCGGGGGCACCCGGGAAAGGGGCTCGCCTTCGGCGATCGCTGTCACTGCCCCGTTCCCGGGTGCCGCTGTTAACCGGTCTCGTCGCTGCACTCGGACCCGCGTGCCCCTTCGGGTCGCTATGCTCACGCTCTCCGGGTGCCATTTTCCGCTGAGGCGATGCGTCGTTGGCGCACGCCAGGTCAGGGCCTGCGGCCCTGGACTTCTCAACTCCAAAAGCCATGAAGAAGCGGACGGAAGCCGGCTGCATCGTAGATTTTGCATTCTCTCTTCTCTTCGCGGCTGAGAGTAAGAGTGTCGCGCGGTTTTGCCGTGACGGGTTACCGGCTGCGAGAGAGGCTCGCAGCGCCTGTCGCGGAGACCTGCGATGTCCAGACATTATCCTCGGGCGGGCACCGGTGAGGACCGGACAAGCCTTTATGACGAAATCACCAACAAGATTATCGCTGAACTCGAGGCCGGCCGCGTGCCGTGGGTGCAGCCTTGGGGCAGCGCGGCAAAGGCGTCCTTGGCCTTGCCGAAAAGCGCCGCGACCGGCCGTCAATACAGCGGCATAAACATCTTAATTCTCTGGGGTGCCGCGACCGAACACGGATTTACAGGGCAGAGCTGGCTCACCTTCCGCCAGGCGCTATCGCTGGGTGGTCACGTCCGCAAGGGCGAGCGCGGTACGACCGTCGTCTATGCCGACCGCTTCGTGCCGGTCGACGAAAAGCGGCGCGCGAGCGAGAACGGTGAGGAAGCGCAGGCGATTCCGTTCCTGAAGCGGTTCACGGTCTACAGCACGCAACGACGCCTATGAGCCGGCTGCACGTCGAGCGGATGTCAGCTTTGTCACGCTCGATGACTACCGGGTATTTCGAGACGTCGGCCTCAGAGGCCTGATGCCTGATGGTGGAACACGCCCCGGAGCCCGTGATCGCAACGGCATTCGTAATGCGCTTTTTTCTGATCTCGTTGTGACGACAGGGCTTCGGCTGGAAGAAGCCTCTTTTCTGTTTGCGTCCGACCTCGCCGCCGTCGATCGGCGAACAGCTCGACAGGTCTGGCTCGATCTGCCGGACGCGCTGACGAAGGGCGATCGTGGTCGCCAGATTCTTCTTTCCGGTCGACTGCTTGAACAGGCGCGGGCCTACATCGCCGTTGAACGGGCTAACGCCGTCACGAAGTTCCGGCAACGCTCCGGCTGGGGCTCGTTCGAACGCCCGATCTCCGTTCACAGGGAGCGGTCAGCTTCCCGATTGCGACTGCTCGATGGGAGCGACGTCGCTCTTGATCTGCTGAGCCCTGAAGAGCGCAGCAGGATCATCGTTTGCGAGGACGACGGCACACCGAGCGAGCCGGCCGTGCTGTGGCTCACGGAAGTCGGATTGCCGGTTCAACCGAACACCTGGGAAGTGATCTTCGCCCGGGCATCCGAGCGGTGCAGGTCTCTGGACTTTTCGATCAACATCACCCCGCACCAGCTCCGCCATACCTTTGCCGTGCATATGCTCGCGATGCTGATCCAGCACCGGCTTCGCGATGCAGCTTTGCCCGCCGGATCGATGGAAGGATATCGGCAGATTCTCGGCGATCCTTTGCAACAGGTCCAGCGCCTCCTTGGCCACGCCAGCCTCGCAACGACCTACATCTATCTCGATCATATCGCTTCGCGCGCCGATACCGTCGATGCCGCCGTCGAGGAGTTGCTGGCGCTGCTTCCGTCGGAGCACTCGTTATGAGGCGGCGGCCGCGGAAGGGAACTCCAGTTCGTTTTGCGCCCGCAGATAGTGTTGTCCCAGCTCATGCCGGTGACCAAGTACTCGGTCTGCGCTTCAACATTGAGGCGCGCTATGGTGGGATCGTCGAAGTCGATCTCACTCACCTGCGCCCGCGAGCACTTGCTATAGCCTTTGCCGGCGCTGTTCGCCGACAGGCCGAACTCGGCGGCTCGTTGGGAGCGCGCAGCACCATCAAGCAGCACATCGCGGCGTATCATCGGTTTTTCACGTATCTGCGAGCCCACTCTCATGCCACAAAGCCGGCCGATCTTCGTGTGAAGGATACTGATGGATTCGAAGCCTCCCTTGAGGCCGCCGGCATGACGCCGATCCACCGGCACACGGTCCTCGCGAAGGCGATTCTTGCGCTGCGCTCCATCGATATAGATCAACCCGGCCTTCTCGATGAGGGGCTCCGCCGTCGCCTGAGCTACACGAGCGCGCAGTCCGCAGGGCGATCGCAGCCCCGCGACGCATATAGTCCGTTCGTCGCTCGTCAGCTACGTGACGCGGCTCGTGCCGATATCAGCAAGATATTCCGGCGTATCGGCCGTCCGCTCGACGAAGCGGGTGATTCCAACCTCCGCAGTGCGGTTGCCGATGTTGAAGCCAGGATTGCCGCAGAAGGCAAGATCGATCACTCGGACCTGGCCTTCAAACGCCTGTACTTCATGCGTCTGCGACGTGGCCTGCCAGTTTCCAGCTTTTCCGAGGACGTCCATAACCGCCATCATTTGCTCGCATCCGATCTGCCGCCATTGCTGACGTTCCTGTCATTGGAGACAGGGCTCGAGATCGAATGCTGCAAGACGCTAACCATCGACTGTTTACAGAACCCCGGACCCGGCACGATCGAGATCAGCTACATAAAGCGTCGCGCGCGCGGTGCCGAACAGAAGCGCCTGCGAGTTCGTGATGGCGTCGGCACGCCTGGCGGATTGATCCGCAAGCTGATCGAAGTGACAGGCTTCACCAGGCGCTTCCTTCCGGTCGAGTCTCTCTGGGTCTATCACTATAAAGGGCGAGGACAGCTTCGGTCCGGCATCGATCACCCGCACCAGTTGGTGGATAACTGGGTCGCTGGACACGGCATCGTCGACGACGATCGCCGTCCGCTTCACCTCATTCTCTCTCGGCTGCGCAAGACACATAAGGCACTCTGGTATCTCAAGACCGAAGGGCACATGGCGCGCTTTGCCGTCGGCCACACGCCGGAGATCGCTGCTCGTCACTATGCGGATATTCCGGGAGCGTCAAGTTCGGTCGTGCGCATGCCCGCATCACCCAGCAGATTCTGCCCGTCTTCTCTGAAGGTTTGATCGCCCAAGCTCGCAGCGAGGCCGCCCAACAATCTCTCTATCTTCCGCCCGAGGTTCGGCCATGAGCATTGTTGCCTTCGCTCCATGCCGACAGGAACTAGACGACCGTCCGGTTCTTGCTTCGGCGCCGCTGAAGAAGGGCTTCGATCGGAGCTGCATGTCGCGCTATGGCGACGCAAGCTGGGATCTCGGTCCGGCCGTATTCCGCGAGAACGCCCGTCGCTGCCACGTCACCGTACATTTCGGGTCGGTCGAAGACATCGGTACCCGCGAAGCAATCCGGGAGTTCCTCTATGCCCGGCTGAACGTCGACCTTCCTGGTCATCGCAAGAAGCTCCCACCTGCCTGTGTCCGGCAGATATTCAACAGGGCGCGCCGATTCTTCGAGTTCGTCCGTGGCGATCTCGGCGCTGTCGATCTCTCGCGGGTCGATCAGCAATTGCTCGACCGCTATGCCCGACATCTCCAGACCGATCGCAGCCGTCGGCCTGTCATTGTTGGCCAACTCCTGGAAGTGCCAGTCGACCTGCATGCCTATCGTGATCATCTTCCCTCCCGAGGGCTGTCGTTCCAGCCGTGGAGCGGACAGGCTCCAGCTCGCGTCGCTGGTTATCGTCACGTCCGCGAGAACCGCACCCCACGGATGCCGGAAGAAGTCATCGCGCCACTGTTGGCCTGGTCCATCCGCTACGTCACCGAGTTTGCGCCCGATATCTTCGCAGCCCGCGAAGAGCTTGATCGATTGGAGACCCATTGCGCTAAGCTTATTCGATCAGATCAGGCCTTCGATCGCAAACAGCGCCGTGACCGACAGCGCCGGCGTCTCATGGACTACTTTGAGCAGCGACGGCATGAACGGCGCGGTGTGCCGATCTGGGGAACTGCTCATAATGGCACCGTTCTGCGGCATCGAGAGACAGGTGACGTATCGCCTCCAGTCAACTCGCATCTGCTTCATCTTCATATCGGGATCGATGCCCGCGCAGAGTCGGGGATGCATATTCAGCTTGCGGACGGAGCCCCCGACCTTATCGATGGAGCCATACGCGTACTCGGCGTCGAGACCGGTGGCATGGACACCTGCATCTCTCTTCTGCCGGAGACCGGTCGACCGTGGCGACCTCGTTTCGACGGCAAGACGCTGGCCCAGGAAGAGCGGATGCTGCAATCGGCGGCCTACGTCCTGTGCGCGTACCTAACCGGCATGCGCGACTGCGAAGTTCAGGCAATGCAACGCGGGTGTCTCTCCATATCTCGCAGTGAAGATGGCCTGATCATGCGCCATCGCGTCCGATCGGCCGCCTACAAGGGCAAGTCGAGCCACGGCGAAGCGGCGGAATGGGTCACGATCGAGCCCGTCGCCAAGGCCATCGACGTGCTGGAACGCCTGTCGTTACCGGCGGCAACCGCCCGCGGTCTCACGACACTCTGGCCGGTCCTGCCGCTAAATCCGTGTGCAAGGATCACCTCTCTGCCGAGATCGTGCGGCAGCTCAATCTTTATCGCGATCACCTCAATGAGCTGTTCGGCACGGTCAACGACCCGGTTATTCCGAACAACTCCGAAGGCATCCCTTGGCGCATCACAACACGGCAGTTTCGCCGAACGATAGCATGGCATATCGCCAACCGTCCTTTCGGGACGATCGCCGGCATGATCCAGTATAAGCATGCTTCCGTCGCAGCCTTCGAGGGCTATGCCGGCTCCAGCAAGTCCGGCTTTCGCGCCGAGGTCGAGAGCCAGCGTGCGCTTGGGCAACTCGATGATCTGCTGGTTTACTTCGATGAGCGACAGACTGGCTCGACGTTGTCAGGGCCAGCGGCGCCGCGCATATCAAAGGCGCTTGATGCTGCGGCGGCAGAACTTGATCCCCTTCCAGTAATGATTGCAGATCGCGCGCGGCTTCGCACGATGCTCGCCAGTCTCGCGCGCACATTGCACGTCGGCGTGCTCGCCGATTGCTTCTTCGATCCCGGGACCGCCCTATGCCTGAAGCAGGCAACCAACGCCGACCACAAGACGCCGCTGACAGCACTCTGCCAGCCGGCCCGTTGTCCAAACGCCTGCATCACTGCCAGGCACCGGCCAGCGTGGGCGCGTTCCGCAGATGAGGCGAGAGCCGTCCTCAAAGAGAAGCGGTTATCCTCGCTGCAGCGCTCCGCTTTGCAACAGGATCTCGCGCGCATCGAGGCTGTCCTCGACGATATCGTTCGCGGCAACTGACGTCAGAACTCCACGCCTGATGTGGCCGCGCCGGATGACCTCGTCGGCGTCCGTCCCGGCATAGTCGGAGTGCGCGATGCCCCGCACGGCCGCGCAACGGCTGATCGCCGTCCTCCGCTGTCGCTTCGGCTCTGCGAGTGCGCGGTCGTGCTGTCGGGCATCGCAGGTGCTGCTCCGCTGCCAGGGACGGACCCCTGCCGAACGGGAGCACCCACCATGATGAGACAGCAGAGAACCAAAGACAGCCGCCCTGTCGGGCGGCGGGAGAGGACGAGGAGGGCCGGAATCGGGCGGCCGGTTGAGGGAGTGAGAGAGGCTTGCTCCGCCGGCCGCGGAGATTCTCCCATGTCCGATACCTCGAGTTCGGCGGAGCGCGCCGATGTCTACACCCGCATCACTGCCGAGATCGTCGCCGCGATCGAAGCTGGCGCCGGCGAATGGCGCATGCCCTGGCATCACGACGGCACCGCCATCACCCGCCCTCAAAACATCTCGTCAGGCAACCGATACCGTGGTGTCAACGTGCTCGCACTCTGGATTGCAGCGCAAGCTCATGGCTACGCCAACGGCCTCTGGGGAACCTATCGGCAGTGGCTGGCTGTCGGCGCGCAGGTGCGCAAGAGCGAACGAGGAACGACGGTTGTTCTCTGGAAGCAGCCAAAGGCGGCCAACAACGACGATGCAGATGACGGTG
Organism: Bradyrhizobium sp. 142; assembly: GCF_023074015.1. Taxonomy (NCBI): domain Bacteria; kingdom Pseudomonadati; phylum Pseudomonadota; class Alphaproteobacteria; order Hyphomicrobiales; family Nitrobacteraceae; genus Bradyrhizobium; species Bradyrhizobium sp. 142. Next base: position 2,839 of record NZ_JADPKQ010000316.1, on the reverse strand, counting down.
ACGATGACGCTCGTCGCCGCGTCTTTGCACGCGCATTCACGGTGTTCAATGTCGCCCAAGTCGATAGCTACGAACCGCAGGTCGTCGAGAAGCTTCCAGAGAGCGATCGCCTTACCCACGTGGGCGAGTTCATCGATGCGCTGAAGATCCCGGTCGTCACCGGCAATTACAATGCGCACTACCGCATCGACCTCGACACGATCTTCATGCCGGAATATGCGGCGTTCACGAGCCCAGCCGCCCAAGCCGGCACATTAATACATGAGGCAGCTCACGCCACCGGCGCAAAGCACAGGCTCGACCGTAACTTCCAGGAACGGTTCAAGCGCGATTGGCTGCCGATCGAAGAAGCAACCGCCGAATTGACCGCTTCATTCATTCTGGCAGATTTGGCGGTCGCCCATCATCCCAGGCCCGATCACGCGGCGTACGTGGCATCCTGGTTGCACCTCCTCAAGGACGACCCTCGCGCCATCTTCACCGCTGCCAGCAAGGCTCAACAGGCGGCTGATTGGATGCACGCTCAGCAGCCTCGAACCGAGGAGATGGCCGCATGACCAGCACCATCTCCAATGGGGTAAAATTTCAAATAAGGGCTGGACTGTCAGGATATATTGCCGAGATCTCGTCTGCGTTCGGTTGCGCGTCCCTCGGTATCGTACCCACGGTACGACATGCCGATTATATCGGATCGTGGCTCAACTAATGACGAGCTCGCCATTACTCCAATAATCAGCAGCAGTTCATAATGTGAAGGAGCACCACATTTCCGGTGCTATCCCGCGATAGTTTGCGATCTCCTCCACATTATTTCCTCGCTGCTAAAGGGTATCGAGCCAGGCCAGAACGCTCTGGTCCTGTTTCCACGATGGTCGTTTTGCCGATCGTGACGGGCTTTCGACGCGCTCCAACGCCAGGCGCTTTGTTTCCAGATTTGCCTGAGCGTAGTGGTTTGTGGTGTCGAGGCTGACATTGGCCGAGCCAGCTTCGGATCACAGTGACGTCAACGCCTGCCGCTACCAGATGCACCGCCGTCGCATGACGGAAGCTATGAGGTGTTACGTGCTTTGAGGCCAGGCTCGGCATGATCTTCGCTGCCGCTTCGACGTATTGCGCCAGTTTGAAGCGGACGCCCGCTGCGCCGAGCGGGACGCCATACCGATTAACGAAGATCGGCTCGTCGGCGGCCCTCGGCTGTCGCATGAGCTGCGATCTTAGCAGCGACACGGTCTCTGGCCAAAGAGGGCTCAGTCGTTCTTTTCGTCCCTTGCCGTAAAGACGCACGCAGGTTGGCGAGTCGAACCGGATAGCCTGCGGGCAAACATCGAGCGCCTCCTGGATGCGCGCGCCGGTATTGTAGAGGAAGGAGAACAGCGCGTGGTCGCGTTGCCCCTCGATCGTCGAGCGATCGGGCTGTGCCAGAATGGCCTTCACCTCCTCGGGCTCCAGATAGCACGGCGCATGGATCGGCGCATTCTTCATGGGCACGTGCAGAATTTGAGTGCATTGCTCGATAGCCGTCGGTTCGCGGTCAGCAACGAAGCTGAAGAAGCTACGTAATGCGGACAGGCGACAGTTGCGCGTGCCAATCGTATCTCCGCGTTCCTGCTCGGTGTATTGCAGGAAGGTCTTGACCTCGGAGGCCGTCAGGTCGCTCAGTGTGAGCTGGGCTATCGGCCGGCGTCGCCGTTGAGCCACGAACCTGAGGAACAGGCGCCATGTGTCACGGTTGGACCGAACGGTGTGCGCAGAGGCATTTCGCTGCTGAACCATCCACTCGTAAAAGAAGGCATGAAGCAGCCTCGGGAACGGGTCGACCGCTTTCATGGCTGCACCCCCTCTGACGCGTGCAGGCAATGTGACGCGAACGTCCGGAAGCGTTCGTTTGCTTGCTGAAGGAGTTCCTGGGTGACCGTGATGTAAACCAGCGTCGAGTGGATATCCCGGTGCCCCAGATATGTCGCGAGGAATGGAAGCTTGTCCTGCGGATTGATGCCGGCGCGGTACCATTCGAGAATGCGGTTCACGACAAACGAGTGACGCAGGTCGTGGATGCGAGGGCCAGCCTTGCCTTTCGCCGGCTTGAGTCCGGCGCGCCGCAGGATGTCGACAAGGCAACCGGCGATGGCGTGCGACGTGTAGCGCGCGTTACCCTTATCGTGCCAGAACAGGCCAGATTGAGGGCTTTGTGGCACCTTTACCTTGCGCCTCGCCTCCAGATATTCCCGGCAGCGCCGACAGCGGGCTGTCAGCCAACGGCAGGATCCTCGATTTGAAGAACTTCGTCTCCCGGATAGTAATCGTGCCGACCTGAAGATCGATGTCGGCAAGGTTCAGGCGTGCGAGTTCTCCCAGCCGCAATCCCGCACAATAGGTCAGGACCAGCATGGTGTAGAGGCTGATCGGCCGCAACGGTGAACGTGGAGAGGGGTAAGCTCGAGCGATATCGAAGACGACGAACCTCTTCCTGGCTGTAAATATAAGGCCGACGCCAATGTCGCGCGACCTGTTGTGCAGGACGGGGATCCGGACGCCTCGGCTTAGCCTGCATTTCTCACAGTGCTGACTGATTTCACAACGCGGGTTTGATGGATCAGTGATGGCCATGAGGGATGGTGGCGCCGGAAGGCGCGGATGGCATTGTTTGGTTGTTGTCTCTCCGGTGGGCCAGGTGGTGATGCGGCGGTTTTGGCGCGTCGCAGCTTCGCGTGTCAGACGGGCGCGGCGCGGGCTTTTGCGGCATCAGCCAGGCGGCGCGCGGCGTGACCCCAGTGTTCGGCGGCTGGGCAGGCCGAGGCCATGGCGATCTTGATGCGGCGCACGGAGATGCGCACCAGCG
>NZ_JADPKQ010000183.1:0-559 GCF_023074015.1 Bradyrhizobium sp. 142 | reverse complement strand
TGGTATTACCTTTTGCGTCTTAAATCAACAACGGCTCCATCGCGCCAGCCGGTGATGACGCGTTCAAAGCGGAAGTTATCTTTTGCGTTCAGGGAGCCATCTCGCCGCTGCTTGCCAACGTCTACCTGCACTATGCCCTCGATCTGTGGGCTGAACGCTATCGACGGCGCGAGGCCACGGGCGACATGATCATCGTGCGCTATGCCGACGACTTCATTGTCGGCTTCGAGTCCGAGGATGAGGCCCGGCACTTCCTCGAAGCACTGCGCGAGCGGCTCAGGGAGTTTGCACTGTCGCTGCATCCTGAGAAGACCCGGCTGATCGAGTTCGGACGCTTCGCGGTGGACAACCGCAGGCGGCGGGGGCTCGGCAAGCCGGAGACCTTCAACTTCCTCGGCTTCACCTTTATCTGCAGCCGATCCAGACGAGGCGAGTTCCAGATCAGGCGCAAGTCTCGCCGGGGCAAAGTTGAAAGCCGTGAAGCGGGAGCTGCGACGGCGCATGCATCAGCCAGTTCTCGAACAGGGTAAATGGCTGCGGCAGGTCGTCACCGGCTACT